>NZ_JAKFZM010000010.1:0-130796 GCF_021654205.1 Leisingera sp. MMG026
ATGGAAACAAAACAAAATCAACGACTTACGCGTCAAAAAAGTCAGCAATACTGACCCGGATGCTGCAGCCGCAAACACCCCGGAACACCCAAAACACCCCGCCACAGGACTTACCCACAGACCAGCACCGCTTATCCACAGACCCGCCGCCAGGAATCACAGCAAATCACCCCAGAAAACGAGTCGCCACGGACAAAGCCCAAAAGGCGCAGAGACCAAAACAAAAAGACGGCCCAAACAGGACCGCCTTTCAAGTCATACGCCAGTACCGCGGATCCGATTTAAGCCCGGCCTGATGCCCTGGGTGCAGACTGCCGCTTCCGGAATTGAGCGGCAGGCAATCGAAGGGCCAGCAGGACAACCACCACGCCAAGATAAAACAGCGGTTCAATTTGGAAGCCCTTAACAAGCAACACGTAGTGCAGCGCCCCTAGAAGAGCTGCCGCATAGGTCAGCTTGTGCAACCGCGGCCAGGCACGCCCCAGCCGCCGGACAGCGAAATTGTTGGAGGTCAAAGCCAGCGGAAGCATCAGGACAAAGCCCCCCATACCAATGGTGATATAAGGGCGCTTGGCAATATCGCTGAGGATCTGGCCAATAATCTGAACGTCCAGCACCAGCCAAACCAGCAGATGGCAAGACACATAGAAGAAGCACAGCAGGCCGATCGACCGGCGGAACTTCATCAGGTTCAATCCCAGCAGCCGGCGCATCGGGGAAATGGAAAGCGTCAGGATCATCAGCTGCAGCGCCAGTTCGCCATATTCATGCTCCAGCGCCTTGATCGGCTCTACTCCCAGACCGCCAGTGAGGCCGAGGTAAAAGAACCAGAACGCAGGCAGTGTCCCGAGCAGATAAAATGCCCAGACTGGAAAGCGGCGGAAAAGCTGGTTTACCGTGTCCATCACGCGGCTCCGGTCAGAAGTGCTGGGCAAGGTCCATCCCGTCATACAGGGCGGCGACTTCGTTCCCGTAGCCATTGAACATCAGCGTCGGCTGGCGCTTGGCGAACAGCCCGCCGCCAATGCGGCGTTCGCTGGCCTGGCTCCAGCGCGGATGCGAGACATCGGGATTCACATTACTATAGAAGCCGTATTCCCGGCCATTGGCCATATTCCAGCTGGTCGGCGGCTCCTGATCCGTCAGGGTGATGCGCACGACGGACTTGATCGACTTGAAACCGTACTTCCACGGAACCACCAGCCGCAGCGGTGCGCCGTTCTGGTTGGGCAGCGGTTTACCGAAGATACCTGTTGCCATCATCGTCAGCGGGTTCATCGCCTCATCCAGGCGCAGGCCTTCGCGGTAGGGCCAGTCCAGCACCTTATAGGCGGTGCCCGGCATTTCAGATGGCCGGTACAGCGTCTCAAATGCAACGTATTTGGCGCCGTCCTGCACGCCTGCAAGGTTCAGCAAATCGGCAAGTTCGAATCCTTGCCAGGGCACCACCATGGACCAGGCCTCGACACAGCGGAAACGGTAGATACGCTCTTCCAGTGTCATTTCGCCCAGGATCTGCTCAAAGGAATAATCACCCGGCTTGTTCACCAGACCGTCAATCTTGACGCTCCAGGGCGTGGTGGTCATCCGGTCCGCGTATTTGGACGGGTCGCCTTTGCCGGTGCCGAACTCATAGAAGTTGCAGTAATTGGTCACTTCTTCCCAAGAATTGGGCTCCAATGCCGCCTCCGCGCGCACGCCAGTGCCCAGCGCCGCGGCCAGCCCGCTGCCTGCCAGCCCCGCCATGATCTGGCGGCGGTTCCAGAACGCAGCCTCCGGGGTTGCATCTGCAAGGGTCAAATCATTGGTCCAGCGGCGCGCCATCTGCGTCTCCTGAGTTTACTGCTCCCTTTCAGGTAACGGTCCCGTGCGCAAAACCCAAAACATATCCTGTAACGACTGCGCGAGAGAACTGTAACGTTGCACAGCCTTCTTCATTCCGCGTTAACAAACGGAGCTTTCAGCGGCGCGGCGCCTGAACCGGCTATGCGGAAACTTTCCGGTGGCGGTTGCCCCCGTCTCATGCAAAAAATGTAATATGTTAGCGCACGGCCCTGCAGGGCAGCGGGCGCGTGTCAGCAATCACCAGGGAGATGCCCGATGAAGATATATGTAGTTGCAGCCGCCCTTGCCATCAGCACCGGCACGGCTGCGGCGCAGGACATGGTGAGCTACACCACCTCCCTGCCCTTTGATGACGTAACCTTCGGGCTTGAAAGCGCCATCACCAACCGGGGCCTGCGGATCGACCACATCAGCCATGTGGGCGACATGCTGGAACGCACCCGCGCCGATGTCGGCTCGGATATTGTGCTGTTCGAACATGCGCAGGTCTTTTCTTTCTGCTCCGCCAAACTGTCGCGCCAGGTGATGGAGGCCAATCCAATGAACATCACCTTCTGCCCTTATGACATATTCGTCGCTCAGACCCCCGGCGCAGATGACGTCACCATTGGCTTCCGCGCCTTCCCCGAGGGCGAGATGCAGGTGATCCACGATCTAGTGGACGGCATCGTGCAGGAGGCGATTGAGGAGTAAGCTCCGGAGTACCCCTGGCTGCAAAATTTCCCGCTGCACTGCCTGCGTGATTTCACTATGCTGGCCGGAAACTGAAATTCCGGCACGGGCAGACCATGATGAAATCCCTTTTTGCTTACCTGATGATGCTGGCAGCCGCCACGCTGGCTGGCTGCGCCACCGGCCCTACGGCGACCAAGAACGATGTCCAAGAACTCTCGCTGGCGCTGCAAACCCTGGATCCGAAAGTGGACCCGGTTGAGGCCCGCCGCGCAGCCGAGATCGCCTACAGCTACTCCGCCAGGCTGGCCGAGCAGTATAATGTCACCACCTCGCCGATCCTGCACAACACGATGGTGAACACCGGGGTCAAGGACCGCGGCCTTTGCGTGCATTACGCCGAGGACATGCAGGCGCGGCTTAGCCAGGAGAACTTCCAGACGCTCTCGATGCTGCGCGCCATTGCCGAACCTAAAAACGATTTCCGCATCGACCACAGCACTGCGGTGATCGCGGCCAAAGGCGACGGAATAAATGAGGGCATCGTGCTTGACCCCTGGCGCTATGGCGGCAAGCTGTTCTGGTCCTCCACTACCGAGGACGGACGCTACAATTGGGAACCCCGCCTTCAGGTCCTGCGCCGCAAATATGAACGGCGGGTGGCCAAGGACGCGGTCGCACAGTGAAGCTGCACCCCTGGGACTACGGGTCAGCTGCGGCAATAGCCGCCCGGAACTGACCCGGGGTCATTCCGAACTGCTTCTTAAATGCGCTGATAAAGTGGGACGTGCTGTCATAGCCGACGGCCAGCCCGATGCCGGTGACCGCCTCTCCGGTGTTTTCCAGCAACCCCTTGGCCTGATCCAGCTTGCGTTGCTTGCGCCATTGCGCTGGCGACGCACCAAAAATACGCCGGAACTCCCGGTTGAATGTCGGAACAGAGCGGCCGGACAATGCTGCAAGGTCACCAGTGTGCAAATCGTGATCCTGAAACGCCCTGGCCACATAAGCGACTGAGCGATGGTGCTGCGTGCTGAGACTGCCTGCAAGCGTGTTCGCCAGCTTGCTGCGGTCATGCAGCACCGCAAGCAGCATAATCAGCTCAATCAGCTTCAATCGCACAAGATCCGCGTCCACCTGCAGATCGCCGTAGACCTCGGCGACACCGCTCATAAACGCGGCCAGCCTCTGGCTCGCAGGCACGGTTTCCAGGCCCGCAGGTTCCCCAGCCTGCCCGCCTCCCAAACGTGCGAGCGCATCGCGGACCAGCGCGGGTGCCAGGAAAATCATCACCGCCTCAAGCGGCCCATCCTGACAGCGGAAGTCCGACTGAAGCCGGACATTCGGGGGAATGATAACCAGCTCACCCGCCTGCATTTCGGTGCAGATGCCGTCCGCATCGAAAAACCGTTCCCGGCCCTTCAGCAAATAGCAGATGCAAGTCTCGCTGGAGACAAACTCCAGTTCCCTCAAATCCGCATGCAGCTCCTTATGCATCAGCCGCCCGTGCCGGCTCGACAGAATTTCGCGCGTAAAGGAAAAGGCTTTCAATGCATCGGGAATAACGATCAGCTGACTTCGGGCATGTGTCACGCGGCGGCTCCATCAGGTTGCCGGTACGGGCTGCCATTGCTCACCCGTGTTTGCAATTGCAGAAACCTAACCAGGGTTTCTGATCGGATTGCAATACTATTGATCGGGTTACGTTAGCGGACCGCTATCATCCCAGCCATGAACTGCGCATCGAGAGAAAAAAGGAGATCCCGATGAGCATCTGGGTAACGCTTGAAATGGAAGTACTGGAAGGGCGGTTCGCGGAACTGGAACCCTTCCTTGCGGACCGTCTGCCGGCTGTACGCGGCTTTGACGGCGCCCTGTCGGTCACACTCTATTTTGATGACGAAACCCGCGGCCTGCTGATTGTTGAGGAATGGCTCTCAAAACTGCACCACGCCGCCTACATCCAGGCAATTTCCGAAAACGGTGTCCTCGCCAGCCTGGCCGCATTCATGACCGCGCCGCCAGAGGTTCGTTACTACAAAAGGCTGGCGATCTGATGACAAGCTGCTCCAAAGGCATTTCGCGCCGCACGGCCCTTAGCTGCAAAGCCTCAGCCGCCGCGGCGGCCTGCCTCTCGCCGGTATTTGCCGCAACGGCACCGGCAGAGATACGGTTCCATACCGTAAAGCTCCGCAAGTCCGGCACCGCTGAATACCTTCTGGGCATGCGCCGCAACCCGTCGTCACTCAGTCAACTGGTACTGGAGAATGAGGACTTTTGCCTGATCCTGGCGGGTGAACGCACCCGAACGGGCGCGCGCCGTTTGGAACTATAGCGTTCCCCCTTTCCTGACAAAGGCCCGCCATCGCTGGCGGGCCTTCCTCGTTGCTTTTCCTCAATGCACCACGGCATCGTCAGGCTTGGGCCGGTCTGACGTCCCCAGCCGGTCGCCGATGATCAACCCCTCGCTGCCGGCCGAGACCGGGACGGTGTCGCCGTCCTTGACCTCGCCGCCCAGCAGGGCCTCGGCGAGCGGGTTTTGCAGGGCGCGCTGGATCACCCGCTTCAGCGGACGGGCACCAAACACCGGGTCATAGCCCTCATCCGCCAGCCAGGTCTTGGCCGCCTCGTCCAGCTCCAGCGCTATCTTGCGCGCCGCCAGCCGCTTCAGCAGCCGCGCCAGCTGGATTTCGACAATGCCGTCCATATCCGCCCGCGCCAAACGGTCAAAGATGATGGTCTCATCCAGACGGTTCAGGAACTCGGGCCGGAAATGAGCCCGGACCGCATCCATCACATCACGCCGCGCGTCCGAGGCATCCGCGCCTTCGGGCAGCTGGCTGAGCGCCTGCGCGCCCAGGTTCGAGGTCAGAATGATCAGCGTCTGCTTGAAATCCACGGTACGGCCCTGCCCGTCGGTCAGCATGCCGTCGTCCAAGACCTGCAGAAGCACGTTGAACACATCCGGATGCGCCTTTTCGACCTCGTCGAACAGCACCACCTGATAGGGGCGGCGGCGCACCGCTTCGGTCAGCACACCGCCCTCGTCATAGCCGACATAGCCCGGCGGCGCACCGATCAGCCGGGCGACCGAGTGTTTCTCCATGAACTCGGACATATCAACGCGCACCATCGCGTGCTCGTCGTCAAACAGGAAGCCGGCAACCGCCTTGGTCAATTCGGTCTTACCCACGCCGGTCGGCCCAAGAAACAGGAACGACCCCAGCGGCCGGTTCTCGTCATTCAGCCCCGCGCGCGCCCGGCGCACCGCATTGGCCACTGCGGTCACCGCTGTGTTTTGGCCGATCACCCGGCGGTGCAGATCATCTTCCATGCGCAGCAGCTTCTCGCGCTCGCCCTCCAGCATCTTGGAGGTCGGAATACCGGTCCAACGCTCCACAACAGCCGCGATCTGCTCCGGCCGCACGGCCTCTTCGACCATCAGGCCCTTTTCTTCGCGGCTCTCGGCATCGGACAGCTGCTTTTCCAGCCCCGGAATAACGCCATAAGACAGCTCTCCCGCCTTGGCGAGGTTGCCCTCCCGCTTGGCTATGTCCAGGTCGGCGCGGGCACGGTCCAGTTGCTCTTTCAGGTCGCGAGCCCCTGCCAGCTTGTCCCGTTCCGACTGCCATTGAGCGGTCATCTCCGCCGACTGCTCCTGCAGGTCCGACAGTTCCTTCTGCAGCGTCGTTAACCGGTCCTTGGAGGCCGCGTCGTCCTCAAGCTTCAGCGCCTCTTCCTCGATCTGCATCTGCAGGATCTGCCGGTCCAGCGCATCCAATTCCTCGGGCTTGGAATCCACCTGCATGCGCAAGCGGCTGGCGGCCTCGTCCATCAGGTCGATGGCCTTGTCCGGCAAAAAGCGGTCGGTGATGTAGCGGTTCGACAATGTCGCCGCCGCAACCAAGGCCGCATCGGCAATCCGCACCCCGTGGTGCAGCTCATACTTCTCCTTGATGCCGCGCAGAATCGAAACCGTGTCCTCCACCGTCGGCTCGGTCACCATTACCGGCTGGAACCGGCGGGCCAGCGCCGCGTCCTTCTCCACATATTTGCGGTATTCATCCAGCGTGGTCGCGCCAACGCAGTGCAGCTCGCCGCGCGCAAGGGCGGGCTTGATCAGATTGGCGGCATCCATCGCGCCGTCGGATTTGCCGGCGCCGACCAGCGTGTGCATCTCGTCGATGAACAGAATGATCTCACCCGCGGCTTCGGTCACTTCTGTCAGCACCGCCTTCAGGCGCTCCTCAAACTCGCCGCGGTACTTCGCACCGGCAATCAGCGCGCCCATATCCAGCGACAGCAGCTTCTTGTCACGCAAAGACTCCGGCACATCGCCGTTGATGATGCGCAGCGCCATGCCCTCGGCAATCGCGGTCTTACCCACGCCCGGCTCACCGATCAGCACCGGATTGTTCTTGGTCCGGCGCGACAGCACCTGCATCGAGCGGCGGATCTCCTCATCCCGCCCGATGATCGGGTCGATCTTTCCCTCCCGCGCCGCCTCGGTCAGGTCACGGGCGTATTTCTTCAGCGCATCATAGCCTTCCTCAGCAGTGGCTGAGTCAGCGGTGCGTCCTTTGCGGATGTCATTGATCGCCTCATTCAGCTTCTGCGCAGAGACGGCACCGGCTTCCAGGGCGTCCTTCGCCTTGGACTTCACCATGCACAGCGCCATCAGCAGCCGCTCAACCGGCACAAAGCTGTCGCCTGCCTTCCCGGCAATCCTGGCAGCCTCGTCCAGCACCTTGGCAGTCTGGCCGTCCAAATAGATCTGCGCCGCATCTCCGCTTACCTTCGCCTGCTTGGCGACAGCAGCCTCGACAGCGTCAACCACGCGCGCCGGTACGCCGCCCGCGCGGGAGATCAGGTTGCTCGCCAGCCCCTGATCATCATCCATCAATGCTTTCAGTATGTGCTCCGGCACCAGCCGCTGGTGCCCCTCGCGCATCGCAATCGTCTGCGCCGCCTGCACGAAACCGCGTGCACGCTCAGTGAACTTGTTCAAGTCCATCTTGCTCTCCTTTATCAAGCGCCCGATGTTTGGCAGCGCCCGCCCTGCGGCACGCCCCTGTCCGGGCCTCAAAGTTCAATGTGGGAAGCAAACCAGCCGCTTCAAGATCATTAAACACCGAAAAGATGAGCAAATCCCTGACCTGCGTCAACTTCGCCTGGCCGCCACCGGAGCGACCGCGCCGCGGCGACGCGGCGCCGGGCCCAAAACTGTAATCTGTCCCCGCACGGGGGCAGCTTCAGTTGCGGGAGCCCCGTCTGCACCTTGCCCAACCGAAGCCCCTTGCGTATGAAACGCCAGTTTCACGCCAAATCCGCCAAGAGTAAGGACCGTCCCATGACCCACCCCCCGCGCGCCGACGACCGTCTGATTGTTGCCATGGATGTCCCCAATGCGCTGAATGGCCTGAAGCTGGCCGAACAGCTGGGAGATGCGGTCTCCTTCTACAAGATCGGCCTAGGTATGCTGACCGGCGGCGGGCTGGCGCTGGCAAATGAGCTGAAGCAGGAGCACGGCAAGCGTATTTTCCTCGACATGAAACTGTTCGACATCGGCGCCACCGTGGAAAATGCGGTGCGCGGCCTGGCCCAGTTCGATCTCGACTTCCTCACCGTGCATGGCGACCCTTACGTTGTGCAGGCGGCCAAGGAAGGCGCTGCCGGCAAAGACCTCAAGATCCTCGCCGTCACCATCCTCACCTCACTGGACCGCCAGGACCTGGACGGCGCTCTGATCAAAGAGGGTGCAGTGCAGGATCTGGTACTGGAACGCGCAGGCAATGCCTTTGCCGCCGGCGCCGACGGGGTTATCGCCAGCCCGCAGGAAGCGGCCCTGATCCGTGCCCTGCCCGAAGCCGAAGGCAAGCTGATCGTCACCCCCGGCGTCCGCCCTGCCGGTGCCGACCTCGGCGATCAAAAACGGGTCGCGACACCTGCGAGCGCTATTGCTGACGGTGCCGACCATATCGTTGTTGGCCGTCCGATCTGGCAGGCGGACAGCCCCCGCGCCGCGGCTGAAGCCATCCTGGCTGAGCTGGCCGGCGTGCGGGTGTAACACCGAGAAGCCACAGGCTGTCTGCGCTGCGAACAGTGCAGGCGCCTGCATGCCCAAAAATTAGGCAGAAATAAATCTTTTGCTTATGCACAATCCGCCAGCGGGAGCCATGGTTCAAAAGTATAGTGACGCTACGTCAAGCACTTCATTTCACTGAGAAATCCGCCGAGAGTGGCAAAATCTGCGCCAAATTGCCCTGTGCCTTCAAAAGCACACCACACAGCTCCGCAAACTCTGCCCGCTGCCGTGGACTTTGCGAATTACCGCCGACTGAGCGATTCTAGGACTTGAGACACTCCCCAGACGGGCTTTTCTTCCTGAGACCCGTCACCTCCCCCCGCTAGTTAGCGGGGGATCTTTCTTTCAGCCTCATGCAGACCGCCCACTCCGCAAGGCAGCGCCTTAGCCGTCCGGCAGGATGCGGCACCGCCAAAGAGTGCCCGCAGCAGGTATCCGGCGGCATCAGCGCCCATCCCTGCCCTTCACCTTCGAACTTCACCTGCCCGGCTGCAGCACTAGGCCAATTTCTTCCCGGGTCTTCCGCAGCGTGCATACTTCGGGACGTTCCTTCCTCTCGCGACCGCCGCCCGGCAGGTCTCAATGCCCAGGGCGTGGAATATCCGGCGTGTCATCACGCAGGATGACACGCAGCTCCCAGCCTAGAAACAAGGCCACATTCGCGCCGGAAAAAATTTCTCGCCCTAGTGCCATGATCTGTCACTTGGCGCCCCGCCGCGCTAAAGACAAGCCTTCCGCCGCAAGCTAGACTTGCCGTTCCAGTCATTCAGCCACTTGCCCCGCCATGTATGCCCTTTGCCGAGACTGTCTGAAAGAAACCCCCGCCGCCCGGCGCTGTCCGCATTGCGGCAGCCCGCGGATCAAGGCGCATGCAGAGCTGTTTTCCCTCACCATCGCCCATATGGACTGCGATGCCTTTTATGCCAGCGTGGAAAAGCGCGACAATCCAGAACTGGCCGCCAAGCCGGTGATCATCGGGGGCGGCAAACGCGGTGTGGTCTCCACCGCCTGCTACGTCGCCCGCATCCGCGGAGTGCGCTCGGCCATGCCAACGTTCCAGGCCTTGAAACTTTGCCCCGATGCGGTGTTCATCAAACCGCGGATGAGCGTCTACGTCGAGGTCAGCCGCGAAATCCGCAAGATGATGAACGAGCTCACCCCGGAGGTGGAGCCGCTGTCGCTGGATGAAGCCTTCATGGACCTCAGCGGCACCGAAAAACTGCACGGTGCGCCGCCCGCCGTGATGCTGGCCCGGCTGGTCAAACGGATGAAGGACGAATTGGGCGTCACCGGTTCCATCGGCCTGTCACATAATAAGTTCCTGGCCAAAGTTGCTTCCGACCTCGACAAACCGCGCGGGTTCTCGGTGATTGGCAAGGCAGAAACCGGTGATTTCCTGCGCGAAAAACCGGTGCGGCTGATTTGGGGCATCGGCCCCGCCGCCCAGGCAAGTCTGGAAAAGGCGGGCATCCGCACATTCTCGGACCTTTTGCGTTGGGACCGCGAGGCCCTGCACAGCCGCTTCGGCTCCATGGGGGACCGGCTCTGGCACCTGGCCCGCGGCCAGGACCGGCGCCGGGTTTCGGCCAATGCCCCCGTTAAATCAATTTCCAAAGAAACCACGTTTTTTGAAGACACCGCCAGCATAGACATTCTGGATGGTCATCTGTGGCGGCTTGCAGAACAGGTTTCCGACCGTGCCAAGGCGCGGGAACTTGCAGGCCGGGTTGTCACTCTCAAACTGAAACGCGCCAATCATTCCGCATTGACCCGGCGGTTGACACTGCGCAGTCCCACCCAGATCGCCGACCGCATTTACCGCACCGCACGCAACCTTTTGGACCAGGCGGGTGACCAAGGACCCTACCGGCTGCTGGGCTGCGGCATCTCTGAGCTCGTGCCCGAGTCGCAAGCCGACGAAACCGGCGACCTGCTGGATCCGCAGGCTGGCAAGCGGGCCGAGGCGGAACGCGCCACCGATGCCATCCGCAAGCGATTTGGTGATAGCGCGATTCTGAAAGGCCGCGCGTTGCGCTGAGCCGCGCAGGCGTTTTCTTCTTACTCCGCCGCCAGCGGCAGTTCCTCACGCCCAATCGCCGCAATCTCGGCAATCACTTGGCGCAACAGCTGCTGCAGCGGTTCAAAGTTCCCGTTGGGCCGGATTTTAGCTTCATCCATATACAATGCCCGGTCTATTTCGATCTGAACCGCGTGCTGCCGCCGCGATGGGCGGCCATAGGTCTGGGCGATATAGGCCCCGGCAAACGGCGTGTTGCGGGCAACGTTCAGCCCGGCCGCAGCAAAGGCAGCCTCGATCCGGTCCACAACGCTGCTATCGGCTGCGGCGCCGAAACGGTCGCCCAGCACCACCTCGGGTTTGCCGCCCTTGCACGGAACCATGGTGTCGATCGCCTCATGCGGCATCGAATGGCAATCGACCAGAATCGCTTGGCCGAAATGCTGATGCGCCTGCTCAAGAAGCCCCTTCAGCGCCTGGTGGTAGGGGTGCCAGCAGCATCTGATCCGCTGCTCTGCTTCCGTCGCCGGCAGTTTGCCGCGGTAAATGGCACGGCCATTGGCCACCACCCGGGGAATCACCCCAAGGCCGGACGCCACCCGCGGATTCTGCCCGCGCCGCTGCACCCCTTCGATCACCGCCGGATCCAGCTCATCCGGAGACCGGTTCAGATCCAGGTAGGCACGCGGTTTGACTGCCATCAGCAGCGGTGATCCAAACTCTGGCGCGGCCTTAAACAGCCGGTCTACAAAGGCGTCCTCCGAGCTGCGGATCTCTTTTCGCCCCAGAATCGACTGGGCCAGAAAGGAATCGGAATAGTCTGTGCCGCTGTGCGGAGAGGCAAAAACCACGGCGGACGCCAGTTTCTGCGGTGAAATCACGGAAAACGCTGTATCAGGCATCCTTGCTCCGGTGCTTCTTGTGCAAGAAACAGCATATCGCGGAAATTTCTGCGGTCAAAAGCTCTTGCACCCCTGAGCGACTCTATTTATAGACCCCCTCACCGGCGCGGCACCCCACGCCCCTTTCACTTCTAAGGGGCAGGACGGCGCGCAGGCCAGAGTGGGCGATTAGCTCAGCGGTAGAGCACTTCGTTGACATCGAAGGGGTCACAAGTTCGATCCTTGTATCGCCCACCATTCATTCACGGCTTCGGCTCCGGCCAGGCCACCCGCTAACCCAGGCGCTGGTTCGCGCCGCAGACAAGGAGAGAGACCATGAAGGTCAAGAACTCGCTCCGTTCGCTGAAGAACCGGCACCGCGATTGCCGGGTTGTGCGCCGCAAGGGCCGCGTTTACGTGATCAACAAGACCCAGCGCAAGTTCAAAGCGCGCCAGGGCTAAGATCCGACACAGCGACACGCAGAAAACCGCATCATTTGATGCGGTTTTTTTGCGTTTGGCAACTGCGGCTTCCAGAAAAGACACAGGCAAACGCTCCCGCGCCCGCAGATCCCCCGGCCAAAACCGGGCGAGTCTTCGCGGCCTTGGGCATGGCACCGCGCATGGCGCGGTGCCATGCCCAACCGAAGCGGACTTTGCCAGAAGCCCGGCGACGGGCGGGAGCGCGCCCCGGCATCTGCCCCTGCTCTTTAGCTCCTGCCCGCCTGCTCTCAGTTGCCGCCAGTCCAGGCCGAGAATTCACCAAGTGATTCAGTCGGAAATTCGTTGCATCTTCTGCCAATTGCTTTAATTGACTATTTCAGTCGGAATAAAAGCCACAGAAGAACGGGACATCCAATGCTGAAAGCCACCACCGTACTGGCCGGCGCCCTGACCGCTGCCATTGCCACCTCAGCTGCCGCCGAAGGCGAGCTGAACATCTATTCGTCGCGCCACTATGACACCGACGAACAGCTCTATTCGGAATTCGAAGCGGCCACCGGCATCACCATCAACCGCATCGAAGGCAACGCGGACGAGCTGATCGCCCGGATGAACGCAGAAGGTGAGAATTCCCCTGCTGACATCCTGATCACCGTCGACACCTCGCGCCTGACGCGCGCCAAGGACGCCGGTGTGCTGCAAAGCATCAAAAGCGATGTACTGGAAGCCCGCGTGCCCGCCTATCTGCAGGATGAGGACAATCAGTGGTTCGGTTTCAGCCAACGCTCACGGATCATCTTCTATGACAAGGATGAAGTGGCTGACCCGCCGCTCACCTATCTGGATCTGGCAGACCCCGCCTACAAAGGCCTGGTCTGCATCCGCTCTTCCAAGAACACATACAACCAGACCCTTTTGGCCTCGATCGTGACTCACCACGGCACCGAAAAAGCCCGGGAATGGGCTGAGGGCGTCGTCGCCAACATGGCCCGCGACCCGCAGGGCGGCGACACTGACCAGATGCGCGGCATCATCTCAGGCGAATGCGATATCGCGGTGGCCAACACCTACTACTTCGCACGTTCGATCCGAAAAAACGTCAAGGGCATCTCGGACGGCCGCGATCAGATCGGCTGGCTGTTTCCCTCGCAGAATACAGAAGGCGCGCATATGAATCTCTCGGGCGGCGGTGTGGCGGCCCATGCGCCGAACAAGGAAAACGCCGTCCAATTCCTGGAATATCTCGCCAGTGATTCCGCCCAAGCGTATTTCTCGGCCGGGAATGACGAATACCCGGCGGTGCCCGGTGTCGGTCTGGCCCCCTCGATCGCAGCGCTTGGCCACTTCAAGCCGGATGACGTGAGCCTTTCGGACGTTGCCAAGAATCTTCCCGAAGCACAGAAGATCTTCAACAACGTTGGCTGGAAGTAAATCCAGCCGTCAGCCAACACATAAAAAGCGCGGCTTGGACCGCGCTTTTTTTGCAGCGACCGGTTCCCCAGAAACACACTGGCACGTCCCTTGGCGAAAGATTGAAGCTGACCGAGCTTTTGCTAGACCCGTTCGGGCCACCGGCCTATAGATTCCCGCATCTTGAATTTCGGGGGGAATCATGCAGTCGAGAGCTTTCCGCGCTCTGGAGGAACAGAGCGTATGAACCGGTTGCCGGTAACGATAATCAGCGGCTATCTGGGCGCTGGCAAGACCACGTTAATCAACCGCCTTTTAGCCGAAGACCACGGATTGAAACTGACCGTGATCGTGAATGATTTTGGTGCAATCAACATTGATGACGCCCTGATCCAGGACACCGCTGGGGGTACGATTGCTCTCACCAATGGCTGTGCCTGCTGCACCATGGGCGATGACCTGTCTCTCGCGTTGCGCGACATCCTGAACCGTCCGGACCGTCCGGATCATCTGGTTATCGAGGCCAGCGGTATTTCCGACCCGGTCGCCATAGCCAATTCGGTTCTGAATGAAGTCGGGCTGAGTTATGGCGGCATCGTCACTCTGGTGGATGCAGAGAATGCCGGAACCCTGCTGAGCGACCCGCTGGTTGCACCGCAGGCGGAGCAGCAAATCCGCGCCGCTGATCTGGTGATCGTCTCCAAATGCGATGGCATGAACCAGACGGTCTCCGCCCTGCTGGCGAAGGCCGGCGCCCGCACTCCTACCGTGCTGAATGGATCGCCCGTGGCCGAGCTGCTGTTCGACGTGGTGCCGCTGCCCAAGGGCACCGCTGTTGCCGCACATCCCGCCTATACCACCTGGCAGCACCGCAGCAGCGATGTGCTGGACCGCCGCGCACTGGGCAACAAGCTGGCGGCCCGGCCTGCGGGGCTTTACCGGATGAAAGGCTTTGTGCTGACCTCCGGAGGCGCATATGAGCTGCATGTAGTTGGCCGGCATGTTGAAGCCAAACGCTGTGAGGCTGAAGAAACCGTGCTGGTGGGCTTGGGTCCGGCAAACCGGATTTCCCGCGACGAGATTGAGGCCTGGTGGGCAGCATAAGCTGCACCCGGGCCAAGAAAATTCAAATTTTCTTGGCAAGAATTTTCCAAAATTCTTGCGCCTAGCGCCGCCGTCCCACCTGACGGCAGATCAGAATCACCGGCAGCAGCCCCACCGCCATGATCACCAGCGAAGGCACCGCGGCGCCTTCCAGCCGCTCATCCGCCGCCAGCCGGTGCGCCTGCACCGCCAGCGTGTCGAAATTGAACGGCCGCATTATCAGCGTCGCGGGCAGCTCCTTCATCACATCGACAAACACAATCAGCAGCGCGGTCAGCAGGCTGGGCGTCAGGATCGGCAGATGTACCCGGCGCAGCATCCCAAGCGGCCCCTGCCCCAAGGAGCGCGCCGCCGCATCCATGTTGGAATGCATCGTGGCCTGGCCGCCCTCATAAGCGCCAAGAGCGGCGGCCATGAACCGCACGCCGTAGGCCGCGACCAGCAGCCAGATCGACCCTGTCACCAGCAGCCCTGTGCGAATGCCGAAACTTTCCCGCATCCAGGCATCCAGCGCGTTGTCAAAGGCGGCAAAAGGCACGATCAGCCCCACCGCGATCACCCCGCCCGGCACCGCATAGCCCAGCCGCGCAAAATAGGCCGCGGTTGAGGACACCTGCCCGGGCCGCAGCCGCTGGTAAAAGCCAAGGCACACTGCGGCTGCCACGGTCAGAACTGCAGCAGTTGCCGCCAAAGTGATCGAGTTGGCAGTGAAATCGATATAGCGTCGGCTGAACAGGTTCTGCTCAGACTCGAAACTCATCAGGAACAGCACTCCCACAGGCAGCAAAAACCCCAGCACCACCGGCACCGCGCAGAAGAAGGCTGCGACCACCGCCTGGAGCCCCTTCAGCTCGGCCGGCGGCATCTGGTTATGATGCTTGCCCGCCTGATGATACTTCGCCCGCCCCCGTGTCGCCCGCTCCGCTACGGCAAGCGTCAGGGCAAAGCCCAACAGGCACAGAGCCAGCTGCGCCGCGCCGCCCCGGTCGCCCAGCGAAAACCAGCTGGTGTAAATCCCGGTGGCAAATGTCTGCACGCCGAAATAGGAGACCGTGCCGAAATCCGCGATGGTCTCCATCACTGCCAGCAGCACGCCCGAGGCAATCGCCGGCCGCGCCATTGGTAGGCTGACCATCCAGAATGCCTGCCAGGCGTTCTTGCCCAACGCCCGTGCCGCCAGAAAAGCGCCCGCGCTCTGCTGCAGAAACGCCGCCCGCGCCAGCAGGTAAACATAGGGGTAAAGCACCAGAACCAGCATCGCCGCTGCCCCGCCAGTGGAGCGGATCTCAGGGAACCAGTAGTCCCGCGGCCCCCAACCGGTCACATCCCGCAGCGTGGCCTGCACGAAACCAGGGTGGTCCAGAATATGGGTATAGGCATAGGCCAGAACATAGGCCGGAAACGCCAGCGGCAGGACCAGAGCGATTTCCAGAAACCGCGCGCCGGGAAAGCGCGTCATGGTCACCAGCCAGGCAGCACCGGTGCCGATTGCAAATGTGCCAAGCGCGACCAGCGCGACCAGTGCCAGTGTCGTCAGCGAATATCCCGGCAGCACCGTGGCCGCCAGATGGCTGATCGTCTCCGTCCCGCCGAATGCCGCCGCCAGAGCCACCGCCAGCATCGGCAGCACGCAAGACAGGGCCACCGCCCAGGCCAGAAAGGCAAAAACACCGCCGCGGCTCCTTCCACCGCTGCGGCGCCCGTAGGGGGCATACTTTATGGGGTCATTCGCGGCAGTCATTTTACGGCAGTCACAGGTCCGGCTGATGGTTCGCGTTGCCCTATTACGACTATTCCAGTCAGAAATTCCAGCCAGAAAGCACTGCTTGCGCTCTGCCTGCTTGCGGAACAGTAAACGGGCGCCTGATGCCGGCGCCCGTGCTTCTTGGATCCTGCGAAGAAATCAGTCGTAGTTTCGCAGATCCTCGATCACCAGCCCGTCCTTGGGCAATGCGTCCGGTGCCACAACCTCAACTTTGCCCTTGAGCTTCAGCACCTCGATCACCGAGCGGGCATAGGCTGCCTCGTCGCCGCCCTGCGCCTCAATCTGCACGGTCATTGCATCCATCTCGCCATCGCGGCTGGCAACCACACGCGCCTTGACGATCTCGTCATGTTTGTCGACCAGCGCCGCCACCTGCTCGGGCCGCACAAACATGCCTTTGATCTTGGTGGTCTGATCCGCCCGGCCCATCCAGCCCTTGATCCGCAAATTGGTGCGGCCGCAGGGCGAAACGCCCGGCATCACTGCCGACAGATCGCCGGTGGCAAATCGGATCAGCGGATAATCCGGGTTCAGCGTTGTCACCACAACCTCACCCACTTCGCCGGGTGCCACCGGGTTGCCGGTGCCGGGAGTGACAATCTCGACGATCACATGCTCGTCGACAATCATCCCCTCCATAGCCGGGCTTTCATAGGCGATATTGCCCAGATCAGCGGTGGCGTAGCACTGCAGGCAGGAAATCCCGCGATCAGCATACTCCTGACGCAGGGAAGGAAACAGCGCGCCGCCGCCCACCGCCGCCTTGGTAAAGGCCAGCTCCACACCCATGGCGTCGGCCTTGTCCAGGATCACCTTCAGGTAATCCGGCGTGCCGGCATAGGAGGTGGCACCGACATCACGCGCAGCCGTCACCTGCAGCTCTGTCTGGCCGGTGCCGGCAGGCAACACCGCCGCGCCCACCGCCCGCGCGCCGTTTTCAAAAATCATGCCCGCAGGTGTCAAATGGTAGCCGAAACAGTTCTGCACTACATCGCCCTGGCCGATCCCGGCAGCGTTCAGAAACCGCCCCATCCGCCACCAGTCGCCATCCACCCCGCCCGGCTCATAGATCGGGCCGGGGCTTTGGAAAACATGGGCAAAGCCGGTCGCGGGCTTCACGGTGAAACCGCCAAAGGGCGGGTTCCCTGCCTGCGCCCGGCTCAGCTCCGACTTGCGCAGCACCGGCAGCGCCGCCAAGGCCTCCGCCGAGACCACCGCCGCCGGATCCACACCGTCCAGCAATTCCGCATATCCGGAGGCTGACCGTGCACGGGCGATCTGCTCTGGCAAGGCCTTGGCAAGATCTGCGGCGCGTTCATCTGCGCTGCGGGTCTCAAGCGTGTCAAAATAGGTCATCACGTCATCTCCCCGCATCAGCTCAGCCACCTCTTGCGGCGCCGGTAAGACCGCACGTCGCGAAAACTCTTGCGCCCTTCATCCGACATGCCGAGGTAGAATTCCTTTACATCCGGGTTTTCCCGCAGCTCAGCCGCAGGTCCGTCCATCACCACACGGCCCGACTCCAGGATATAACCGTAATGGGCATAGCGCAGGGCCACGTTGGTGTTCTGCTCGGCCAAAAGGAAGGTCACCCCTTCTTTTTCGTTGATCGACTTCACGATCTCGAAAATCTGCTCCACCAGCTGCGGCGCCAGCCCCATCGAGGGCTCATCCAGCAGGATCGTCTCGGGCCGGGACATCAGCGCGCGGCCCATCGCCACCATCTGCTGCTCGCCGCCCGAGGTATAACCGGCCTGGCTTTTGCGGCGCTCCTTCAGACGCGGGAAATAGTGATAGACCATCTCCAGATCGTCCTGAATCTTTGCACTGCTGTCCGAACGGGTATACGCACCGGTCAGCAGGTTTTCCTCCACCGTCAAATGCTCAAAACAATGGCGGCCTTCCATCACCTGAATGACGCCCTTCTTCACCAGCTCGGCCGGGTCCTGCTCATGCACATGCGCGCCGCGGTACTTGATCGAGCCTTTGGTGACCTCGCCGCGTTCCGAATGCAGCAGGTTCGAGATCGCCTTCAGTGTGGTGGTCTTGCCAGCCCCGTTGCCGCCCAGCAGCGCGGTTATGCCGCCCTTGGGGACATTCAGGCTGACGCCCTTCAGAACGAGGATCACGTGATTGTAGATCACCTCGATATTGTTGACCTCCAGCAGGGTCTCGGCCTGCACATCGGCGGTGTCGGCGGCGGTATTCGCTGCATCCAGCATCAAAGCGTGTCCTCATGACTGTCCCGGACCTGAACCGGAACCCTGTTGAGTGGCGCGGCAGCTCTCTGCCGCGCCGGTTGTTTCCGGCCCCGCCAAGGCAAGGGCCGGCCAAAGCCCTTACTTGCAGCGGGACTCAATGTTGTTTTCAGCCGCATAGGCGCCCGAATCTTCTTCGATCAGCTTACCGATCACTTCGGTATCGGACGGTTTGAAGTCCGAAATCAGCGACCAGGTTTTGCTCTCTGCATCCCACTGGGTCACACCCACCAGGCCAGGGCCGCCGTGGTTGTCGCAGGAAACATTGAAGGTCGGGCCAAAGTTCGGCATCCCCAGCGCAGCCATTTTGGCTTCGTCGATCACCAGCGCTTCCATGCCGTCCCGCATCATCGCAGCGTTGATATCCGCAGTGCCATGAATACCTTGCGCGGTCTTGGCGGCTTCGGCTGCCAGCATCGCCGCGTACATGCCGCGGTTATACAGAACGTTACCAACCTGATCGCCGGCACCTGCGGCCTTGCCCGCGTCCACGACATACTTCTGGATGTCGTCAAACACCGGGAAGTCGCGGCCGACGTTGTGGAAGGTCACTGCCTTGTAGCCGTCCGCCTTGTCACCTGCCGGCATCACGTCATGCTCGGCGCCGGACCACCACACACCGATGAAATTCTCCATCGGGAAACGGATGTTGGCAGCTTCCTGAATTGCCACCTGGTTCATCACACCCCAGCCCCACATCACGACATTGTCGGGACGCTCGCGGCGGATCTGCAGCCACTGCGACTTCTGCTCCTGGCCCGGGTGGTCCACCGGCAGGGCGATCAACTCGAAACCGTGTTTCTTGGACAGCTCCTCCAGGGTGCGGATCGGTTCCTTGCCGTAGGCAGAGTTGTGATAGATCAGCGCGATTTTCTTGCCGCTGATGTCGCCGCCGTTGGATTCCAGCAAGTAGTTCACAACGCCCGAGGCACCGTTCCAGTAGTTGGCCGGATAGTTGAACACATGGCTGAACACTTCGCCGTTCGCCGCCGAGGTGCGGCCATAGCCCATGGTGTGCAGCGGGATGTTATCTGCGGTCACCTTGGGGATCAGCTGATAGGTGATACCGGTGGACAACGGTTGATAGATCAGCGCGCCCTGGCCCTTGGTGGACTCGTAGCATTCCACACCTTTTTCGGTGTTATAGCCGGTCTCGCATTCGATCACCTTGGCCGGGACACCGCCGATACCGCCATCGCGCTCGTTCAGCAGGGTGAAATAGTCGTTATAGCCGTCCGAGAACGGAATGCCGCCGGCCGCATAAGGCCCGGTGCGGTAGCTGAGGTCCGGGAACACCAGGTCCGCCATTGCCGGTCCGGCTGCCATTGCGGCGCCCAGCGCCAGTGTGGTCAGTGTCTTTTTCATCGGCTTAAATCCTCCCTATGGTCTTATCCGATTGTTTCTTAAAACGGGGGTAGTCTTGCTTTTCTCCCCGCCGGTTTCCAGGCCGTGCCCGCATCAGTGCGGGAAGGGCCACAGTCTCAGTTTTTCCCTGGCGACGCGCCACAGCTGCGCCATGCCGTGCGGCTCGGCTATCAGGAACACCACAATCAGCGCCCCCACGATCACCAGCTGGAAATGCGCCACGATATCAGTTGGCCAGCCCAGAAGATCGACGCCCACCACCTTCAGCACCACAGGCAAGAGCACCAGAAAGGCCGCGCCGGCAAAGGAGCCGAAGATCGACCCCAGTCCGCCCAGGATCACCATGAACAGCACCAGGAACGACTTGTTGATGCCAAAGGCCTCGCCGACCTCGACCGCACCCAGGTAGACCGCAAAGAACAGCGCGCCGGAAATCCCGATGAAAAAGCCGGACACGGCAAAGGCCGTCAGTTTCGCCTTCAGCGGGTTCACCCCGATGATTTCAGCCGCGATATCCATGTCGCGGATCGCCATCCAGCTGCGGCCCACAGTGCCGCGGGTCAGGTTGCGGGCCACCAGCGCGCAGAAGGTCAGGAAAATCAGGCAGAACAGATAGGTGGCCCAGGCCGGCGCATTGGGGCCGGTGATCAGGATGCCAAAGGTATCGCGCTCCGGCGCGTTGATCTGGCCCGAAGCCGAATAGTTGTAAAACCACGGTACCCGGTTGAACAGCCACACCAGGAAAAACTGCGCCGCCAGCGTCGCCACCGCCAGATAGAACCCCTTGATGCGCAGCGAGGGCAGGCCGAAGGCCATGCAGACCACCGCGGTGATGCCGCCCGCCAGGATCACATGGATGAACATGCTGACCTCGGGAAAGGCTGTCATCAGTTTGTAGCAGGCATAGGCCCCTACCGCCATGAACCCGCCGGTGCCCAGGGACACCTGCCCGCAGTATCCGACAAGAATGTTCAGCCCGATCGCCGCAATTGAATAGATCAGGAACGGCAGCAGGATCGCATTGGCCCAGTAGTCGTTGACCAGGAAGGGGATGATGCCAAAGGCCACCGCCAGCACCACATAATAGCGGACACGGTCGAACTTGATCGGGAAGGTCTGGCTGTCATCGGCATAGGAGGTTTTGAAGTCTCCGGCTTCACGGTAGAACATGTCTCAGATGCTCCCTTTCTGTTGCAAACAGGGCCCGGTCCGGGTGTTTGTCTTGAATGTTTCAGCAGCGGCAATCATTTGATCTGCCCCCATTGCGCCTGTGCCGCGTCGCGCTGCGCGCGGGTTATCCGGTTTGACGGTTTGGCATAGCCGCTGCGCTCGCTGCCGCGCACCAGACGCAGATATGCAATGATGCCGGTAATCAGTCCTGAGGCCGCCAGCAGCGACGCGGTGACAATCTGGGTTTCCGTGAACCCTTCCGCGGTCAGCGCCAGATAACCGAACGCCCAAAAACCCGCCCAGGCAATCACGTTGATGACGGCAATCGCCTTGGTCATGCCGCCGCCCCGCCGTTAACCAATTTGTCAGAAATCCGTGCCTGGCCACATTTTGCCCATTTCTTTCTGCCACCCTGTTCCTGGGTAAAGTGAGTGGGATCAATGACCGCGATTTTTGAAGAAATCCGGCGGCTGGAGGCCGCACGGAAGAAGGGTGACATTTCAGCAGCCGAATTTGCAGAGGCCAAGGGCCGGCTGCTGGCAACGGTGGAAGACGCAACAGTGCTGCCGCCGTTCGAATTCGAGCCGCCGCGCCGGGAGGCACGCAGGGAAACCTGTGGGACCGCACCCGGCCCTTGGGGGCTGATGCTGATGGGGCTTGCCGGGGCCGGGCTGCTAACGCTCCTGGCCGGGCAGCTGATCGGCGATCTGACCATCGCCTTCACGCTGGTTGCCACGGTATTCGCCGCCATTGTCATCGCCGCCTTCCGCAAGCTGGAAAGCTGAACAGGCCGGGAGCAGGTCATATGAACCTCAGACCCGTTCAATGATCTTCTCCCCGAACAGGCCCTGCGGGCGGAACACCAGGAACAGCAGTGCCAGCACATAAGCAAACCAGTTCTCGGTGGCGCCGCCGACCATCGGGCCGATGGCAAACTCGAACAGTTTCTCGCCCACACCGATGATCAGCCCGCCGACAATGGCGCCGGGGATCGAGGTGAAGCCGCCCAGCATCAGCACCGGCAGCGCCTTCAGCGCGATCAGCGACAATGAGAACTGCACACCGGATTTAGTGCCCCAGACGATGCCCGCGACCAGCGCCACAAACCCTGCGACCGACCAGACCAGCACCCAGATGAAGTTCAGCGAGATACCGACCGACAGCGCCGCCTGGTGATCATCCGCCACCGCGCGCATCGCCCGGCCCTGCTTGGTGTATTGGGCAAAGCAGACCAGCCCGGCCACCAGCAGCGCCGCAATCACCGTCGCCACGATATCCAGATTGTCGATAAAAAAGCCGTAGCCGAAGATGTTGAAGGTGGTCTCGTCAATCCACAGGTTGATGCCCTGCGGCAAACCGACGTCCAGTGTCTTGATCTCGGACCCCCACATCAGGTCGGCAACGCCTTCCAGGAAATAGGCAAGACCAATAGTGGCCATGAACAGGATGATCGGCTCCTGACCCACTAGGTGCTTCATCACCAGCACCTGCACCAGCCAGGCCAGCAGCACCATCACCCCGACAGTCAGAGCAATTGCCAGCACACCGGGAACGTTCCAGCCGAAATGGGTGATATGGCCGCCAAAGACCGCATTGATGATATGCGCAAAGGGCACCTGCCCCTGCATAATCCCCACCAGCGTCATTGCCGCAAACAGCGCCATCACGCCTTGGGCATAGTTGAAAATGCCGGAAGCCTTGTAGATCAGCACAAAGCCCAGCGCGACCAGCGCATAAAGCACGCCTGCCATCAGGCCGTTCAGCGTCACTTCCATCGCAAAGACGAGTTGTTCGGGCATTAGAGGCTCTCCACGGAATTCTGCACTGCGGCGGTGCTCAGGGGCTGCACAGGGGGTGTACGGATGTCACCCTGCCGGGGCCGGGTGTTGCTGCATTGCAACTCAGTCATGGCTGACCCCCAGATATGCGTCGATCACATCCTGGTTATTGCGCACCTCATCCGGGGTGCCGTCGCCGATTTTCTTACCGTAGTCCATCACCACGACGCGGTCCGACAGATCCATCACAACGCCCATATCGTGTTCGATCAGGGCGATGGTGGTGCCGAATTCGTCGTTCACATCCAGGATGAAGCGGGACATGTCCTCCTTCTCCTCGACGTTCATGCCGGCCATTGGTTCATCCAGCAGCAATAGCTTTGGTTCGGCGGCCAGAGCACGTGCCAGTTCAACCCGTTTCTTCAGACCATAAGGCAGCCGTGACACCGGGGTCTTGCGGATGTGCTGGATCTCCAGAAAGTCGATGATCCGCTCCACAACCTCGCGGTTTTCGGTCTCTTCCTTTTCCGCTTTACCCTTCCACAGAGCCTGCGAAAACAATCCTGTTTTCATATAGTTGAGCCGTCCGGTCATCACGTTGTCCAGCACGCTCATGCCTTCGAACAGCGCGATATTCTGGAAGGTGCGTGCGATGCCCTGGCGGGCCACCTCATAGGGGCGCATCTGCGGGCGCTTCTTGCCGTGAAACAGCACCTCGCCTTCCTGCGGCACATAGAAGCCTGAGATCACGTTCAGCATCGAGGATTTGCCGGCCCCGTTGGGACCGATGATCGCGCGGATCTCGCCTTCGCGGATGTCAAAGGAGATATCCTTGATCGCCACCACACCGCCGAACCGCAGGGTGATGTTCTTCATCTCCATCACCACACCGCCGATGGTGCGGCCGTCTTCGGTGACATAGCTTAAGGAATTGTCAAGCATAACAACGGCCTCCATTATTCTGCCACATAGAAATTTTAAGGTTTCCATGCGATACTTGAAAAAAACGAGCAGCAAGGAGACCAAAACAATGTTTGGCGAACTTGAACATTCCTGCCTTCTGAAGATGGCCGTCGAATGCAAGCAGATGGGCCTCAGCCAATCCGAAAGCCTGACCTCGATCATCGAGCAGACACACGGGTTCAGCTCTCCCTTCAAGATCCAGCAGGTGGTCAACACGGCCTTCAATCCCGGCCTCAATCCCGACTTGATCTGAGATCTGCCCGGCCTGCCCGGCACGGGGCAGATTTTTCTCCGGAAATACGTGCATCATTCCGCGGCCACCTTGTGAACCGCAGCCGGTTTCACGTCCGCATCGACAATAGTCAGCGTCGCGCTGATGGACCCTTTGCGACCGTCTTCATAGGTCACTTCCGTTACGGTCGAGACCTGCTCCGAACCGTCGTACAGCGCGGTTATGATATCCTCGAATTTCTCCTCAACGATGCGGCGGCGCACTTTGCGGGTGCGGGTCATTTCGCCGTCATCAGCGTCCAGTTCCTTGTGCAGAACCACAAAGCGGTGGATCTGGCAGCCTGACAGCATCGGGTCTTCCGCCACCGATTGGTTCACCGCCGACACATGCTCACGGAGTGACTCCAGGACTTGCGGATGCCCGGCCAGTTCCTGATAGGATGCATAGGCGATATTGTTACGCTCTGCCCAGTTTCCTACAGCCGTCAGGTCAATATTGATGAAGGCCACGCAGCGGTCTTTGCCATTGCCAAACAGCACTGCTTCCAGAATGTCCGGGTAGAATTTCAGCTTGTTTTCAACATACTTAGGCGCAAACATCGCACCATCAGCCATTTTGCCCACGTCCTTGGCACGGTCGATGATCCGCAGGTGGCCGGAGCCTTCCTCAAAGAAACCGGCATCGCCAGTGGCTACCCAGCCCTCCGGATCCTTGGTTGAGGCGGTAGAGTCCGGATTGTTGAAATATTCCACAAACGTGCCCGGCGAGCGGTAGTAGATTTCACCGTTGTCGCCGATCTTGATTTCCACCTCCGGTGCAGGAACACCCACGGTATCGGCACGTACTTCGCCATCCGGCTGCACGGTGATGAACACGGTGGCTTCGGTCTGGCCGTAAAGCTGTTTCAGGTTAATACCCAGAGAGCGGTAGAAATCAAAAATCTCCGGCCCGATTGCCTCCCCCGCGGTATAGCCCACACGGATGCGGCCGTAGCCAAGCGTATCCTTGAGCGGGCCGTAAACCAGCACATTGCCCAATGCGTATTTCAGCCGGTCCATCAGACCCACCGGCTTACCGTCCAATATGTCGCCTCCGACTTTCTTGGCATGGGCCAGAAAATGGTGGAACATCTTGCGCTTCAGGGCGCCGGCGTCCTCCATCCGGATCATCACATTGGTCAGCTGGCCTTCGAACACCCGCGGCGGTGCAAAGAAGTAAGTCGGACCAATCTCCCGCAGGTCGGTCATCATGGTATCGGCGCTTTCCGGGCAGTTCACGCAGAAGCCGCACCAGTAGGCCTGACCGATTGAGAAAATGAAATCGCCCACCCATGCCATCGGCAGGTAGGACAGGATGTTCTCACCCAAAGTCAAATGGTCGAACTCAGCCGAGTTCTTGGCGCTCTGGATCACATTCCGGTTCGACAGCACCACGCCCTTGGGCTTGCCGGTGGTGCCGGAGGTATAAAGCATTACACAGGTGCTGTCGTAGGTCAGCTTGGCCTGGCGCGCCTGCAGCTCACCGGTCAGTTCGTCGCGCGCCGCGCGGCCCTGATCCTGGATATGGCTGAACTGGTGCAGCTGGGTATGCTCGTATTTCCGCATCCCGCGCGGGTCGAGATAGATCATATGCTCAAACTGGTGCAGCTGATCCTGGATCTCGATCACCTTGTCGGCCTGCTCCTGATCGCCCACGATCACAAAGCGTGCGCCGCAATGGCCCAGCACATAGGCCATCTCTTCGGCCACCGCGTCCTGATAGAGCGGTACCGGCACGGCACCCACCGCCTGTGCAGCAACCATCGACCAATAGAGATAAGGACGGTTGCGGCCGATGATAGCGACAAAATCGCCCTCATTCACGCCAAGGTTGATGAGGCCCAGCGCCAGTGCCTCGATTTCCTTTGCCGCCTCGGCCCAGGTCCAGCATTGCCAAATGCCGAATTCCTTTTCCCGGTAGGCCGGTGCATTAGCGAATTGCGCCGCATTGCGTTGAAGCAGCGCCGGCAGGGATAACATCCCTTCGGCGCCCATCTGCATCTGAGCCAACTTTCTTTCCTCCCTTTCCGGCGTTGCTGCCGGACCTGACCGCTGCCCGCGGTTCTGGCCCCGAGTAGGGACGTGCAAAGAATAGCCCGTCAACTTTTTCCTGATGTTTTCCAAAATCTTACGAATTGTAACAATGCTGTTCCCCTTGTTTTACGGGCTGTTACGCAAGCCGCCGAACCACCGGGCACAGAAAATCCTGCAGCCTTCGCAAACACGCCGGGGCAAAGCGCGCGGGATGCGCACGAACTGGCCGGAATTCGAATCAAACGCAGCGGGCAGCCGTTTCAAGTTTCGCATCACTTGCACCATCTTCCGCTCACCGCGTCCGGCAACCCTAAGGAGACCGCCGGTCTGACGCGACGGCATGGCCTTCTCCCGCGGCTGAATGGCGATTTGCCCCGCACCCGCCGCGATGCTAGCCATGAAGCGGGGAGAACCATGAACCGAACAAGCAAGCCGCACGCCGCCATGACCACCGCCGGGCTGAACCTGATCGCCCAGGCGCTGTCGATCTATGACAACGATCTGCGCCTGGCGGTCTGCAACAGGCGTTTCCAAGAGATGTTCTCACTGCCTGATCATCTGGTGCAGCCGGGGGCGTCCTTTGCCGACACCATCCGCTTTCTTGCAGAGGCCGGTGAATACGCGCCGGAAACAGATACCCAGGACATCGTGCAAAGCCGGGTTGCTCAGGCACTGGATTTTGTGCCGCATTACCTGGAGCGTGAACGGCCCAACGGGCAGATGATTTCGATCGAAGGCTCGCCATTGCCGCAGGGTGGCTGGGTCACCGTCTATACCGACATCACCCGTACCAAACAGGCCGAGCAACTGCTGCATTCCCGGTCCGAGGAACTGTCAGAGAAACTGATCACCCATACCGAGGAACTATCCGCCGCCAACCGCCAGTTGGAAGCCACAAATACGGCCCTGGAAGAGACCAAGCGCCAGCTGACCGAGATCGAAGGCCGTACCCGGCTGACGACCGAGATGATGCCCGCCCATATCGCCCACGTCGATGCAGACGGTTATTACACCTATACCAACCGCCGCCTCAGCTCGGTGTTTCCCAGCCGCCCCTCCGACATCCTCGGCATGCATATTGCGGACGCACTGGGAGAGGCTGCTTTTGACCGGATCGAGCCGCATTTGCTGGCCGCCTACAAGGGCAGCAGCCCGGTATTCGAGTTCACTGAGAGCCACGGCAGCCGCCGCATCCGGGTGGCCTTTACCCCGGACCAGCACGGCGGCGTCTATATCCTGTCGATGGATGTGACTGAGGAAACCCAGGCCCGGGTTGCCCTGCAGCAGGCCCGCCGCCGCGAGATGGCGGCGCAGATGACCAGCGGCCTGGCGCATGATTTTTCCAACCTTTTGACCATTATTCTCGGAATGCAAAGCAAGCTGGAGAAAATGGGGCTGAGCGGTGAGGCAACCGAACTGGTCCAAGGCACGCTTTCTGCCGCAAAGCGCGGCGGCCGGCTGCTAAGCCGGATTGCCGAAATGACCGGTCAGCGCACCTTGCGCCCGCAGGCGGCCGACATGCATGCGCTGCTGGGTGAACTAAAGATCCTCGCCTCTCCTTCGCTGCCGCAGGGAATTGGGCTAAGCATCCTTGATAACATGCCGGACGAGGTGCTGCTTCTGGACAGCGGCAAGCTGCAGGATGCGCTTTTGAACCTGATCCTGAATGCCCGCGACGCTTGCGGAACTTCGGGCCAGATAACTGTCAGCGCCCACGCAGTCGGGCAGACCTGGGTGGAAATCACGGTGACCGACAGCGGCCCCGGTTTCTCCCCCGAAGCGCTGGACAAAGCGTTGAATCCTTTCTTCACCACCAAAGGCAGCGAAGGCTCCGGTCTTGGCCTGCCAATGGTTTACGACATGGCCAAACTGGCCGGCGGCGACATGCGGATCAGCAACACCCAAACCGGCGCTTCGGTGACCCTGCGGCTGCCCTACCGGCTGGCACCTGATGCCAAGGGTGGCATGGCCCTGCTGGTCGAGGACAGCCAGGAACTGCGTGCCGCCTTTCGCGATATGCTGATTGATCTTGGCTATTCGGTGATCGAAGCGGCCAGCGTGGACGAAGCCAGTGCGCTCACCGCCGACTTGCCAGACATCGCGCTGGTGCTCTCCGACATCAAACTGGAAGGGACTGCCACCGGCATCGACTTGGCCACCCGGCTTGACGGCTCAAACCTGCCTTGCATCCTGATGACCTCCCTTCCCGTCAGCGACCCGTTGTTCCGCAAGGCCTTGAAATGCGGCCCGGTTTTGCGCAAACCCTTCACCACGCATCAATTGTCCGCGCTGATCAAACCGGAGCCCGCCGCATGACATCGCCCTTGGTCACCATCCTGGATGACGAGCCGGAAATCCGCCGGATCCTGACCAGCACGCTGGAGGAGGCGGGCTTTCGCACCCAAAGTTTCGCCCGCGCGCGCGAATTCGAGGCGGCTCTGAACCGGATGGCACCCGATGTCTGCCTGGTCGATCTGTCGCTGCCTGACACCGATGGGCTGGCGTTGGTGCACCGGCTTGCACTGGAGCAAGGCGCGGCGGTCATCATCATCTCCGGCCGCGCCCAGGTGCAGGACCGGGTGACGGGGCTGGAACTGGGAGCAGATGATTACATCACCAAACCGTTTGATCCGGCCGAAGTTGTCGCCCGGGTCCGCGCCCGCCTGCGCAGCGCCCCCCGCACAGCGGCTCCTGCCAGCGACACTGCCCGGTTCTCCGGCTGGACCGCGCATTTCGACCGCTATTTGCTGGAAGATGAAGCAGGCAGCGAAACCCCGTTTTCCCACGCCGAGGGCGAAGTTCTGCGATTGTTCCTCGACAGCCCCAAGCGGCTGATCTCCCGCGCCCAGATGCAGGAGGCGCTTGGCGGTGCGGCTGGTGAAAGCTTTGACCGGGCAATGGATGTGCGCGTCTCCCGCCTGCGCACCAAGTTGCGCGAAGACCCCAAGAATCCACGTCTGATCAAGACGATCTATGGCGCGGGCTACATCTTCTTGGGCGATGTGGACTGGGGCTGACCCTGTTCCGGTACAAAACCAATTTTCCCGCACTGCGCTCTTTCTTCCAGATAAGAAGAGCGAAAGAAAACGCAGCTGCAGTGCTTTACCGACCTTGTCCATTCTGGCTAAGCCGGTGTTCGCCGCGGCGGCGCTGTCTTGCGCGCTCTGCGGCCTCACTTTCGTCAGCGCCGCATAGAGATTCTTGCCGCGGCGAATCGCTTGGCGTAGAATCAGGTCATGGCCACCTGTCTGCTCTACCGCCAAGCCCCTTCGCGCCCGTCCCGGTTCTACCGGATTGAGCTGGCGATGAACCTGTTCTCCGAAGTCTCCGTGCTGCGCGAATGGGGCATAGCCGGCGGCAACGGGCAAAGCGTCATCAACATCTACGGCAATCTGCGCGAGGCTTCCCTGGCTGCCGACAGGCACCGCAACCGGATGCTCAAACGCGGCTACGGACGGGGCTGACCGCGCCGCGCCAGCGGCGCCCGGCCCGCCTGCATTTCACCCCGCCAGCGCCCGGGCCGCGCAGTCCAGCACCTGCAGCCCCAGCACCAGATCTGCCTCCGCCGTATCTTCGTCAAAGGCATGGCTTATGCCGCCGATCGAGGGCACAAACAGCATTGCCGCAGGCATCACCGTCGCAAGATTGGCCGCATCATGCAGAGCACCCGACGGCATCTTTTGCCACTTGCCCGGTGCCAACGCCTCTGCAGCGGCCCCCAACTCCGCCTGAAACCGCACATCCATTGCCGACGGTTCTATGCCCATCACCGGTCCAAGCTCTGATGCTGTGCCGTGACCGGCCGCAATCTCCCGCGCTGTCTCCTTGATGAGTGTTTCCATCCGCACCAGCCGGTCTGCATCAGCATCGCGCCATTGCACGGAAAATTCGACGCGCCCGGGCACAACAGAGGACGCATTGGGATGCAACGCCACATGACCGATAGTCCAGACCGTGGCAGGCGTCACCACATCAGCAAACCGGCTGTTCAGCGCCGTGTTGAAGGCAGACAGCACCTGAAACGCATCCCGCCGCAGGTGCATCGGCGTGGTGCCTGCGTGGTTCTGCCGGCCGAAAAACGTGATCCGCATGTCCCGGATGCCGACAATATCAGTCACCACCCCAAGCATAAGTCCGGTTTCTTCCAGATAGGGGCCTTGCTCGATATGCATTTCCAGAAATCCGCAGAACCGTTCAAGCGGCAGGAAATCCCCCGAAAGCTCCGCCATCCGCGCCCGCATCCCGGCCAGGGTATTGCCGGCGTTGTCAGTGAACCCATCCGCCTCATCCAGCGCCAGATTGCCGGTCCAAACATCCGATCCGGTCAGCACCCCGAACCGCCCCTCCTCATCCTGAAAGCTGACGCAAGAAATGAGCGGCCCGCCGGCCTCCCGGGCTGCGCGGGCAATCTCCAGCCCGGCCACCACACCCAGCGCGCCGTCCAGCCAGCCGCCCTCGGGCTGGCTGTCGCTGTGCGACCCAACCAGCAGGCTGCGCTCCCCAGCCAGCCCGAACAGATTGCCAAGCGGGTCGAAATGCGGCTCTAATCCGCACTCTGTCATCCGTTCAGCCAGCCATTTCCGCGCCGCTATATCTGCTTCTGAAAACGCCTGCCGCACCACTCCTTTGCCTGCACCCGAGGCACCAAAGCTGCGCAATTCATGAAGATCATCCAGAAAACGCTGAGGGTTAAGGGGCATGGCAAATCTCCCAATTGACAGATGCACATTGCTCCAGTTTTGCTCCCGCCCTCAATCAAATTGATCAAACCTGCACCCAGCCCGCCCTTCCCTCTGCCCGGAACCTCCCCTAAGACTTCCCCGGTAACAACGGAGCCGCCGCCCATGTCCCACATAACGCTGATCCGCCACGGCCAGGCCAATACCGGCGCCCGGGACGAGGCAAGTTATGACCGCCTCAGCGATCTGGGTCACCAGCAGGCGGCCTGGCTGGGGGACCATCTGCGCAGCACCGGCAGCCACCACCCGCGCGTCTACTGCGGGACCCTCAGGCGGCATATCGAAACCGCAGCCTCTATGGGCTTTGCCGATCCGGCGCAGGACGCGCGGCTGAACGAAATGGAGTATTTCACCCTCGCCGAGGCGATGCGCGATCAGCACGGCCTGCCAATTCCGAAAGAGCGCGAGGGCTTTGTCGATCATTTACCCAAGGTGTTTGCCGCTTGGGCCAAGGACGAAATCACCGATCCCTACGAAAGCTGGGCCAGTTTCGAAACCCGCACCCAGGCCTGTCTGGAGGAAATCGCCGCAGGCGACGGCCCCGCAATGGTTGTCACCTCCGGCGGGCTGATCTCGATGGCCCTGCGGCAAGCGATGGGGCTGGACTCCGCCGCCATGGCCCGGGTTACGCTGGCGATCATGAACACCTCGATGCATCGTCTGTTCCCCATCGGCGGCCACCTGAGCCCGGTTTTGTTCAACGCAGTGCCGCATCTGGAAGCGCCGGACCGGCATTTTGCCCAGACACATCTTTGAACGTCCGAGAGGGAGGAAAAGACATGCAGCTTTATTACGCCCCCAACACCATCTCGGTGGCCGTGGCCATCGCGCTGGAAGAAGCCCGAACTGAATATGAGGCGGTGAAAATCGACTTTGCCGCCAAGGAACAGACCGGTCCGGCCTATGCCCAGATCAACCCCAAGGGCCGGGTGCCCGCACTGGCGGTCGAGGGCGGCATCCTGACCGAGACCGGCGCGCTGCTGGAATATATCGCTGATATGGCGCCCGAGGCCGGCTTGCGCCCGCAGGACCCGGTACTGCAGGCGCGGATGCGCGAGGTGATGTTCTACCTCGCCTCGACCATGCATGTGAACCATGCCCATATGCGGCGCGGCGCCCGCTGGGCCAGCAAGACCTCCAGCTACAAGGATATGCAGGCCAAGGTGCCGCAGACGATGATGGCCTCCTGCGAGTACATCAGCCAGGCCGGCCTGCGCGGACCCTTTGTGCTGGGCGAGACGGTCAGCCTCGCCGATTGCTACCTCTATGTGATCTGCACCTGGCTGGCGGGTGACGGGGTGAAGGTGGACGTCTTCCCCAAAATCCAGATTTTCATGACGGCAATGGAGCAGCGCGAGTCGATCCGCGCAGTCTATTCCAAGGGAATGCTTTGAAGGACATGACGATGACGCATCTGTGGGTACGGGCCGAACAGCGCCCGAATGAGGAGCGGGTCGGCCTGACCCCCGATGGCGCCAAGGCGCTGCTGTCAGGCGGCATCAGGGTCACGGTTGAGGAAAGCTCGGTCCGGGCGCTGCCGCTGCAGGGTTACATTGATGCCGGCTGCGACATTGCACCGGAAAACTCCTGGCCCCAGGCGCCTGCGGAAGCAATCATCTTTGGCCTCAAGGAACTGCCCGAGGACGGCACCCCGCTGCCCCACCGCCACATCATGTTCGGCCATGCCTTCAAGGGCCAGCATTCCGGCAAGGCACTGCTGGAACGCTTCAAGGCCGGCGGCGGCACCCTTTATGATCTGGAATACCTGGTGGATGAAAGCGCCCGCCGGGTTGCTGCCTTTGGGTATTGGGCGGGCTATGCCGGCGCCGCGGTAACACTAAAGTCCTGGACCGCCCAGCAGCGCGGCGGAATCTGCGGCCCGGTTGGCGTCTATGGCGGCAAGGATGCGCTGCTGACGGATCTGGGCGCGGAACTTGATGCCCTGAACAAAGACCGCCCCTCTGCTATCGTGATCGGCGCGCTTGGCCGGGTCGGCACCGGCGCGGCAGATCTCTGCGAAGCGATGGGTGTCAAAGTCACCAAATGGGACATCGACGAGACCGCAAGCGGCGGACCTTTCCCGGAGATCCTGGCCCATGACCTGTTTCTCAACTGTATCTTCGCCCGTCCCGGCACTCCGGTCTTTGTCCCGCGCGAGGCGTTGGCTGCGGACCGCAAGCTGACCGCCATCGGCGATGTCGCTTGCGACCCTGACAGTGACTACAATCCGGTGCCGGTCTATGACCGCGCGACCTCCTGGGAACAGCCTGCTCTGCGTGTCGCCGAACACCCGGTGCTGGATGTGATGGCAATCGACAACCTGCCGTCGATGCTGCCGGTGGAAAGCTCCGAAGACTATGCCGCTCAGCTGCTGCCCTCGCTGCTGACCCTGACCGATTTGAAGTCCGGCGTCTGGGGCCGGGCGGAAGCCACATTCAACGAACATCTTCCGGGCTGAATGCCGCCGGAACCAAGTAAGGGAGAACTCTCATGACAATTCACTGGTGCGGCACCGGCCTCTCCGCCATTCCCGGCCTCCGCCGCCTGCTGGAAGCGGGCCATGACGTGGCGGTCTGGAACCGGACCACCGACAAAGCGCGTGAGGCCGTCGGCGATCTGACCACTAACATTCACGCCTTCAGCATCGCCAACCTGGGCCAGATGCTCAGCCCGAAAGACGTCATCGTCTCAATGCTGCCCGGCGACTGGCATGTGCCGCTGGCCGAGCTGGCGATCGAGCACGGCGCGCATTTCGTCTCCTCCTCCTACATCGCGCCGGAAATGCGCGCGCTGGACCAGAAGGCCAAGGATGCAGGCGTCTGCCTGATCAACGAGGTGGGCCTGGATCCGGGCATCGACCACCTGATGGCGCATGCGCTGGTGGCGGATTACAAAGCGTCTGATGCCTTTGACGCGGAAAACGAGATCAGCTTCATCTCCTACTGCGGCGGTATCCCCAAGACACCGAACCCCTTCCGCTACAAGTTCAGCTGGTCGCCGCTGGGCGTGCTGAAGGCGCTGCGTTCGCCCTCCAAATCGATCCGCGGCTTCAAGGAGCTGGACGTCGCCCGCCCCTGGGATGCGATCTCCTCCTATGAGGTGCCGCTGCCTGCACCCGAAAGCTTTGAGGTCTACCCGAACCGCGACTCGATCCCGTTCATGGCGCAATACGAGTTCGGCGAGGACTGGAAGGTGAAGGAATTCGTCCGCGGCACCCTGCGCCTTAACGGCTGGGCCGATGCCTGGGCGGATGTCTTCAAGGAAGTCGAGACCCTCGAAGGCCCCGAAGGGGACGCCCGCCTCAAGGAAATGTCAGACCAGTTCTGGACCGAGAACGCCTATGACGAGGGCGAGCCGGACCGGGTGGTGCTCTGCGTTGGCCTGAAGGCGGAAAAAGACGGCACCGAAGCCTGGCATAAGACCTATGTGATGGACGCCTGGGGCGACGACCGCGGCACCGCCATGGCGCGCCTGGTGTCCTACCCAGTCTCTTTTGCCATCGAGGCCGCGATGAACGGCAAGATCGCCGCTGGTGTACACGCCGCACCCAGCGACCTGGACCTGGTCGAAAAGTGGATGGGCGGGATCGGCAAGCTGGCCCAGCACCTTGAGATCGTCGATAGCAAGGCCTGAGGGCTTCTGGAAACAACAAGGGGCGCCGGATTGCGGCGCCCCCTATACCTTTTTTAACCGGTGCGGACCCTAGCGGCCGATCACATCATCTTCGACATCGTTCACATCAATCCCAAGCGCTTCCATGCCAGCCTCCAGATTGTCAGCCAGATGCGGCGTGCCGAGCAAGTAATCGACGGTCGGCGTGGTCGCTTCCTGCCGGGCGGTATAGATCGCTTCACCCAGTTCTTCCGGCTCGAAACTGCCGCGGCCGACCCACATGATGCCAACCAATTCCGACTGCTGATCTTCCCCCATCCGGTCGATGAAGGCGCGCAATTCCCCTTCAGCCCGGCCCAGTTCACGGGCCATCATCGCCACTTGTGCCACCTTACGGGCTGAAATCTCCAGCATTGCTACAATCCTTCTGTTCGCTGCCTCAGCATAGCAAACAGCAGGCCAAACGCCTAAGTCTTTGATCTGTGGCAAATGGAGCGCTGCTTAGCTGTTTGGTTCCAGGGGTTGATAGTGCGATCCATTCATTGGAATGGAAGGACGCCTTATGGGACAGATATGCCACGTCTGCGTCACGTCCTGTCACTTGGCAGGGTATTGCGCAGCATTGTCCCGAGAAGTTCAGGTTTCAATCGCGGAGCTGAACCAGGAACCTGGCATCACCCCAAAGCCGGTTGCGAAGCGGTAGACTGCTGAGGATCAGAAAACCCGTCCCAATGAGCCCCGCTCAATCGTCCCTAGTGAAGAAGATGAAGCCATGATCGTTGCTTTCAGGTGGCCTGCTCTCCGACCGCTGGACGACGGCCTTTGCAACCGCCCTCTCAAGACACTCAGTGGACGCGCGCCATACAAATACATCTGCAAGATCCGGACTTCAGAGTCAGACAGTTTCATTGCGGGTCCGTTTCACCGGAAGCCAGGACAGAACACTATGGTGAGCAGCAACATTTCCATGAAAAACCTGTCCGAAAGAAACACAACGCCAACAGCTGCAATGTGTCGTCGTGCCCGGCAATGCCCTTAATGGGCGCTTCCCGGGGTGATAATGAAACTTGGACAGTAAGCTTGGACAGTCGAAATTGCCCTGTTACAGACGGCTGATGATCACCCGCAGCCACACCAAGGGCGATGCGCCCTCAACCGCCGTCTATTCCGATTGCGAAACTTACCGCTACAGCCTGACCCGGGTTTGGGATCCTGCCAGGCCGCGGGTGATGTTTGTGATGCTGAATCCGTCAACCGCAACCGAAGTGCAGAATGATCCGACCATCGAACGCTGCGAGCGCCGCGCACGGGCATTGGGGTTCGGCGGTTTCCGGGCCACCAACATCTTTGCCTGCCGGGTCACCGATCCGCGCGGGATGCGGCAGCTGGAAGAGCCGGAAGGCCCGGGCAACATGGCAGCCATTTTGCACGGCGTTGATTGGGCTGACATGGTGATCTGCGCCTGGGGCACCCATGGTGAGCACCGCGGGCAAGGGGAGCGGGTTGCGGCGCTGCTGCGCGCAACCGGAAAGCCGCTGCACCACCTCGGTCTCAGCAAGGCCGGCCACCCGAAGCACCCGCTTTACATCGCCTACACCCAGCAACCAGAGCTTTGGCATCAGCGTTAGCGGGTTCTTCGGTTGCTGTTAACTGATGTTCCCTATTTGTTTTGCATTTGCAATCAACGCGTGTGATCGTGCAATTGAGTTTTGAGTGTTTATTGAGGTTGAGTGGGCAATGTTGTGGCTGGCGGGTGTTCTGGGCCTTGTTGCAGTGGGCAGCGCGGTCCTGGTTGATACCGAAACCCCGGATGGGGAGGAGCCGTCCTCCGGCCCCAATCCGGAGGCGGACACCGGCGGAGGTGGGTCAGATGGCGGGTTTATCGAGCCGGGTGGCAGCACCGTAACCGGCACCGATGAAAATGACGTCATCGCGGGAACCGGGGCGGCTGACAGCCTTAGCGGCGGTGATGGCGATGATCAGCTTGGCGGTTACAGCGGTCATGACTGGATAGACGGGGGCCAGGGCAGCGATGTTCTGCATGGCGGTAGCGGAGATGACAGCCTGTCCGGCGGCACAGGCCAGGACCTGCTGCACGGCGAAGACGGTGCTGACGTGCTGCAGGGCGCCGCCGGAGAGGACAGTCTTTATGGGCATTTCGGGGATGACACGCTTCAGGGCGGCGGCGGTGCGGATCTGCTGCATGGCGGTCAGGGCGAAGATTGGCTGGCAGGCGGTGAAGGCCGGGACACACTGCACGGCAATGACGGCAATGACAGCCTAGTGGGCGGCGGCGGCGCCGACGCGCTGTTTGGCGGTTATGGAAATGATGTGGTGTCCGGCGCCGGGGACGGCACGGACCAAGACTATGTCAATGGCGGTGCCGGTGATGACACATTGATCGCCGGGGCGGGGGATGTGCTGACCGGCGGCACAGGCGAGGATCAGTTCATGGCCGGCAACTGGACCGGAACCGAACAGACTGTGCAGCTGATGGATTTCGATACGGATGAAGATAAGCTGGTGCTGGTTTGGGATTTTGAGGACGGCGAAGAGCCTTCCGTGGAGCTGCAGCAGAACCCTGAGGCAGAGGACGAGCAGGTCATTCTTGTCGACGGCGAGCCTGCCTTGCGGGTCACCGGAGCCGGCGGGCTGACTGCGGCGGATCTGGTGCTGATCGACACAGCTTCAGCCGCTGCTACCGGGTTGCTGCCGCAGTAGGCCCGCGCGGATCCACCGGCTGGCAGTTAATCTTTGCCTTTACAACGGAAACGTCATATACGCCCGCATCTGCTGCGATTCTGCGGCGGATATCTCCATGGGCCTGTGCTGGACGACATCCCGGCCTGAGCCATCCACTCTAACCTTTAAGGAGACCCCGATGTCGATCACTGCAGAAGAAAAAACCCGCCTGATGAAAGAATTCGCAACCAAGGACGGCGACACCGGTTCGCCGGAAGTCCAGGTTGCAATCCTGACCTCGCGCATCAACACCCTGACTGAGCACTTCAAAACCCACAAGAAGGACAACCACGGCCGCCGTGGCCTTCTGAAGATGGTTGCTCAGCGCCGCAAGCTGCTGGACTACACCAAAGGCAAGGACGTGTCCCGTTACCAGGACCTGATCAAACGCCTGGGTATCCGCCGCTAATCCGCGCTTATCCCGGATTTTTTACGCCCGTTCCGAAAGGAGCGGGCGTTTTCTTTTGCGCGCAAGCCCTGTCTTGGGCCTGGAACGCCGGCAAGGCCGGATAGAAAACGCCGCCCCGAATGGAGCGGCGCTGTATGTTTTGGCCAGAAGCGGGAAAGCTCTGGGGTCCTGTTTCACTCGCCGTAGAACACCCAGATGTTCTTGATCTCGGTGGCCTCTTGCAGGAAACGCTTGCTGTGATCCTGCGTCCAGTCCATCGCGGTGGCGTTGTTGACCCAGGTCCGTTTCAGATTGCCCGCCGATGCGGCTTCGATCTCCGCCGACAGATCGGTGGAGGAAAAGCTCCAGACCGCATCCACGTTCAGATGCGACGCCAGCGGTTTTGCCAGCTCGGCGTGGCTGCCGGTCAGGATGTTGACCACGCCTGCGGGCACGTCTGATGTTTCCAAAACCTGGTAGAAATCGGTGGCCGCCAGCGGGAAAGGTTCGCAGGACGCCAGCACCACCCGGTTGCCCATGGCAATTGCAGGCGCCATTGCCGAGACCAGACCCAGCAGCGGTGCCTCGTCGGCGCAGAGCACGCCAATCACACCGGCGGGTTCCTTCATTGCAAGCGCCACGCCGCGAATCGGTACGCCGTGGACCTGACCGTCATATTTGTCGGCCCATGCAGCCGCAGTGAACAGGCGCTGGATCGAGGCCTCGACCTCAGCCGCGCCGGTCTTCTTGCCGGTCATTGCGTCAATACGGGCGGCAAATCCCGCGGCTCGGGCCGAGAGGTTCTCGCCGATATAATATAGGATCTGTGCCCGAAGATGCCCGGTGGTCCTGGACCATTTTCCGGCGCCGGCGGCGGCTTCAACCGCATTGCGGACATCCTTGCGGCTGCCAAGGCCGACGTGGCCCAGCAGCGTGCCGGATTTGCCATAAACCGCTCGGGAGTATCCGCTGTCCGGGCGGGTCTGCTTGCCGCCGACATACATCTTGGCGGTACGGTCCAGCGGGTCTGCCGGGGCGCCAATTCCCTCGAATGGCTCCACCCTGCCCAGCGGCTTGGCTGCAGTCTTGGGGCGGGTATAGGCGGTCAGGCCCTCCCAGCCGCCTTCGCGTCCAAAGCCGCTCTCACGCACACCGCCAAAACCTGCAGCGGCGTCGAACATGTTGGTGCCGTTGATCCAGACAACGCCGGCCGCCAGTTTCGGCGCCATGCCGAGTGCCAGGTTCACGTTCTCGGTCCAAAGCGTCGCAGCAAGGCCGTAGCGGGTGTTGTTGGCCAGCTCCACCGCTTCTTCGGGAGTGCGGAAAGTGCAGGAGACCAGCACCGGGCCAAAGATCTCCTCCTGCATCAGCGGATCGGCAGGCGACAGGCCTTCAATCAGCGTCGGCGGGTAGAAACAGCCGCCTTCTGGCATTTTCACCTGGGCCTGGTGCATGGTGCCGGCCTGGTTGGCTGCGACCATGCTGCTGATGGTATCCAGCTGCACCGGGTCGACGACGGCGCCGACGTCTATGCATTTATCCAGCGGGTTGCCGATGCGCAGGCCGTCCATCCGGGCCTTGAGCTTGGTGTGGAACCGCCCGGCAATGCCTTCCTGCACCAGCAGGCGCGAGCCGGCGCAGCAGACCTGACCCTGGTTGAACCAGATCGCATCGACCAGCCCTTCGATAGCTGAATCAATGTCGGCGTCGTCAAAAACGATGTAGGGGGATTTGCCGCCCAGCTCCAGCGTCAGCGCCTTGCCGCTGCCTGCGGTGGCCTCGCGGATACGGCGGCCAACTGAGGTGGAACCGGTGAAGGCGACCTTATCCACATCAGCCGCGGTGATCATTTCGCCCACGGCACCGTCGCCGGTGACGATGTTGACAACGCCCTTGGGCAGGCCCGCCTGATGGCAGATGTCGGCAAACAAAAGCGCTGTGAGCGAAGTGTACTCTGCCGGTTTCAGCACCACCGTGTTGCCCATGGCGATTGCAGGCGCGATCTTCCAGGCCAGCATCAGGAGCGGGAAATTCCACGGGATGATCTGGCCGCAAACACCTAGGGCCTCGGCATCCGGCAGTTCGCTTTCCATCAGCTGGGCCATGCCTGCGTGATAGTAGAAATGCCGCTGGGCCAGCGGGATATCGATATCGCGGGATTCGCGGATCGGCTTGCCGTTATCGAGCGTTTCCAGCACTGCAAACAGGCGGGAATGTTTTTGCAGCAGCCGGGCAATGGCATAGAGGTATTTGGCGCGGCCCGGCCCGCCAAGACCGGCCCAGCCGCCCTGTGCCTTGCGGGCTGCTTCAACGGCGCTGTCGACGTCTGCTTGCGTGGCTTGGGTCAGGGTCGCCAAAACTTCACCGGTGGCTGGGTTTTTACTGTCAAATCCTTCGCCAGGGGCGGTGAACTCGCCGTTGATGAAATGGCCGAACCGGCTGCCCTGATCGACCAGCCAGGCCAGTGCCTCGGCAGCGCTTTCGGGGGCGGGGCCGTAATCCATGGTGTCGAAAATCTCTTTGATGGTCATGTGTTCAGCCCTCAGCCCATGGAATGGCGGTAGCCGGCGGAGTATGCCCCGGTGACATGGTGTTCCAGCTGACGCTCGATATCGCCCAACAGTGACGAGGCGCCAAAGCGGAACAGATCAGGCTTCAGCCAGCGGTCGCCCAGTTCGTCCTTCATCAGTGCCAGATAGACGAGTGCATCCTTGGCCTTGGAAATGCCGCCCGCTGGCTTATAGCCGACGCGGTGGCCGGTACGGTCGTAATAGTCGCGGATTGCGCGGATCATCACCAGGCTGACAGGCAGAGTAGCGTTGACGCTTTCCTTGCCGGTGGAAGTCTTGATGAAATCGGCCCCTGCCATCATGCAGATCAGCGAGGCACGGGCGACGTTTCGCAAGCTGCCCAATTCGCCGGTCGCCAGGATCGCCTTCACATGGGCGTCGCCGCAGGCCTGGCGGAAGGCCTTCATCTCGTCATAAAGCGCCTGCCAATTGCCGGTCAGAACATGGCGGCGCGAGATCACGATGTCGATTTCCCCGGCGCCTGCCTTGACGCTTTCCTCAATCTCCGCCAGCCGCAGATGGAAGGGCGACAGGCCGGCCGGAAAGCCAGTGGAGACCGCGGCAACCGGAATGCCAGTGCCGTGCAATGCGGCAACCGCGGTGGGGATCATGTCGTGATAGACGCAGACCGCCCCGGTGGTGAGACCCTCCATCCCCAATGTCCGCAGAACACCGGCGCTGACCGGCTGCCGGGCCTTGGCGCACAGACGGCGGACCCGGCCCTCGGTGTCGTCACCGGACAGGGTGGTGAGGTCGATGAGGCTGATGGCTTTCAAAAGCCAGGCGGCCTGATGGTCCTTTTTTACACTGCGGCGTCCCGGCAAGGTGGCGCAGCGGCGTTCGATGGCCGATGTATTGGCCTGCACGGCGGCGACCCAGTCCAGGTCCAGTGCCATGCCCGGATTGCGCGGCTCGGCCAGCTGCGGCAGCTGCGCGCTTCGTTCAGCGATTTGGCTTTCCATTCGGGGAGTCCTCAGCAGAGTTCCGTGCGAAATTCGCACGGGTGCGGCATATTGGCAAGCAAGGCTAAGGATTGCAGGCGGCTTTTTTGACTGATTGGACAAAATGTTGGTGCGCGGGCTGCAATGACGCTCTGAAAACAGGGAAGATGCAGGTGGTTTGATGCGAAAATCTTCTTTTACGCGTCTCCGGCCAAAGCCGCGCGCATTCCAGTGGCAGAATCAGCTCCGCATGCTAAATTTAGCGGTATGAGCAGTGCAGAACCCCATATCAGCGACAAAACGCGACCAATCATCCGCCAGCTGGATGACAGCGCCATCAACCGGATTGCCGCTGGCGAGGTGGTGGAACGCCCCGCTTCAGCGGTCAAAGAGCTGGTGGAGAATGCCATTGATGCCGGCGCCGCCCGCATCACCGTAGAAATCGCCGATGGCGGCAAGACGCTGATCCGGGTGAGTGATGACGGCTGCGGCATGACGCCGGAGGACTTGCCGTTGGCATTGTCCCGCCACGCGACATCCAAGATCGACGGCTCGGACCTGCTGAACATCCATACCTTCGGGTTCCGCGGCGAGGCGCTGCCTTCTTTGGGGGCTGTTGGGCGGCTGACAATCACCAGCCGCGCTGCAGGGCATGAGGCGGCGCAGATCCGGGTCTCCGGCGGCAGGCTGGAGCCGGTGAAACCCGCCGCCTTGCGGGCAGGCACCATAGTCGAGCTGCGCGATCTGTTTTTTGCCACACCGGCGCGGCTCAAGTTCATGCGCACCGACCGGGCCGAGAGCCAGGCGATTTCCGACACGGTGAAACGGCTGGCAATGGCAGAGCCTTCGGTAGGGTTCACGCTGCGCGATGTATCGGGCGGCGGTGAGGGGCGGGTGACCTTCCGCGCCGATCCTTTGCCGGGCGATTTGTTTGATGCGCTGCACGGGCGGCTGGCCTCGGTTCTGGGGCGTGATTTTGCCGAGAACGCGTTGAAGATTGATGCCGCCCGCGAGGGGGTCCGCCTGTTTGGCTATGCGGCGCTGCCGACCTATTCGCGCGGCGCTGCGGTGGCGCAGTTCCTGTTCGTGAACACGCGCCCGGTAAAGGACAAGATGCTGACCGGGGCCTTGCGCGCGGCGTATTTTGATTTCCTCAGCCGCGACAGGCATCCTGCAGCGGCGCTGTTCATCGATTGCGACCCGCAGCTGGTCGATGTGAATGTGCATCCTGCCAAATCCGAGGTGCGGTTCCGCGACCCCGGACTGGCACGCGGGCTGATCGTGTCTGCCCTGCGCCATGCGCTGGCAGAGGCCGGACACCGCGCATCAACCACAGTTGCAGGCGCCACGCTGGGGGCAATGAAACCGGAACAGCCCACGGCGACAGGTGCGCCGCGGATATATCAGATGGACCGGCCGTCCATGGGCGCACGCAGCAGCGCCTACGCGGCGCAAGCCCCCGGGTTGCCGCAAATGTCTTCCTTCGATGCGCCGCCATCGCCAGGTTTTGCCGAATTGCAGGGGTCCTACAGCGGGCGGGTCACAGAGGTGCCAATGGCTCCAATGGCCCCGGGTCAGACCTCGGATGCGTCCGGGGCCACCGCGCCCGGGGCCGAACAGCTGCCGTTGGGCGCGGCGCGCGGCCAAGTGCATGAGAATTACATCATCGCCCAGACTGCCGACGGCATGGTGATCGTCGACCAGCACGCAGCCCATGAGCGGCTGGTCTATGAAAAGCTGAAACATCAGATGGCAGAGAATGGCATTGCGGCCCAGGCGCTCTTGATACCGGAGATTGTCGAGCTGAGCGACAATGACTGTGCCTGCCTTCTGGGCGTGGCTGATGAGCTTGCGAAATTCGGCCTTGGCATTGAGGCCTTTGGCGGCGCTGCTGTTGCAGTGCGGGAAACCCCCGCGATCCTGGGCGAGGTCAACGCTGAAGCGATGATCAAGGATATTCTGGACGAACTGTCCGACCAGGGCGGAACCCAGCTGGTGCAAGCCAAGATCGAGGCGATCCTGAGCCGGGTTGCCTGCCATGGCTCGATCCGCTCAGGAAGGCGGATGCGGGGCGAGGAAATGAATGCTCTGCTGCGCGAAATGGAGGCAACGCCCCATTCCGGCCAGTGCAACCACGGCCGTCCCACCTATGTGGAACTGAAACTGGCAGATATCGAGCGCCTGTTCGGGCGCACCTGAACAAGAACCCCCGGTAAAGGGAGGACGAGCAGTGACACTGGAACAGGCCCAATGGGCCATTTACGCGCTGGCTGGTCTGGCCGCTGTTTTTGCCCTGGCTGGGCTGCGGCTGCGAGGCGCGGCCCGGCAGTTGGAACAGGCCAATGCAGGTCTGAGCCAGGAGGCGGCCGGGCTTCGGGCGGAGGTTAAGCGGCTGCCGGAGCTGAACGATGAGCTGGCAACCCTGCGCCGCACCAGCGATAATGAACGTGCCGCCCGGTATCAGGCTGAGGCACAAGTACAAGCGCTGAAGGCAGAACATACAGCGCGGCTGGAAGAGCTCAAGCAGATGAATGCGCAGATGGAGCATAAATTTGCGGCGCTGGCGTCGGGCGTGCTGAAGCAGAACTCGGAAAGCTTCCTGAGCCTGGTCAGCGAGCGGTTTCAGGCACATAGCAAATCCGCGGATGCGGATCTGGCCAAGCGCCACGCAGCGATTGAAGGCTTGGTAAAGCCGCTGGATCAGAAACTGGGGCAGTTCGGTGAGCGGATCAAGGAAATCGAGAAGGCCCGCAATGAGGCCTATGGCGCGATCCAGACGCAGGTAAAGCATTTGGCCGATGGCCAGGCGGCGTTGGGCGGCGAGACCCGCAAGCTGGTGCAGGCCCTGCGCGCGCCCAAGACCCGCGGCCGTTGGGGCGAGATGCAGCTGCGTCAGGTTTTTGAGATGGCCGGGATGGCCGAGCATGTTGACTATGAGCTGGAGAAAAGCGTCGGCACCGATGACGGTCTGCGCCGCCCCGATGCAATAGTGCGCATCCCCGGCGGCAAGAGCATCGTAGTGGATGCCAAGACCCCGCTGGAGGGTTATCTGGATGCGCTGGAAGCGGAGACGCCTGATCAGCAGCAGCAGGCATTGCTGCGCCATTCGGGCCATGTGAAGACCCATGTGCGTCAGCTTGCGTCGAAATCCTATCAAAGCGCGCTGGGAGAGACGCCGGACTTTGTGGTGATGTTCATCCCCGGTGAAACCTTCGTGTCCGCAGCAGTGGAGGCGGATCCGGGGTTGATTGAATATGCCTTTGAAAACAAGGTTCTGATCGCCACGCCAACTACCCTGATGGCGCTGGTCAAGTCCATTGCCTATGGCTGGCAGCAGGAGAAGATGGCGGCAAACGCAATCGAAGTGCAAAAGACTGCCAAAGAACTCTATGACCGGCTGGCGACGTTTTCCAAGAACCTTGCTTCGGTGGGCAAATCGCTGTCATCTTCGGTGAACAACTACAACAAGGCCGTTGGCTCATTGGAGGCCCGCGTGCTGCCTTCGGCCCGCCGGTTCGAGGCAATGGGCGTGGTGGCTAACGGCGCGGAACTGGAAGATCCTGGCCAGGTGGAAGTCGAGCCGCGCCAGGTGGCGCTGCTGGCGGAGGAGTAGATGCGGTTGCCGCTGGTTTCAGGCGCGGGCAACCTCAACCCCGGCGGGGCGGTGCTTCTGCGTGCGGCGGAATTAGAAGCCGAGCGCATTGTGGCACTCTTGCGGATTGCCGTGTCTGCCGGGCTGCTGGCGGCCTTGGTTCTTGCGGTTGATGCAGTGCAGACGGTGGGCCAGGACTACCTCTGGCACCAAGTCGGCCTGGCGGCGGCAACCCTACTTGCCTATCTTACGGTTGGAGTCCTGAGTTTTGCGGCTATCCGCAAAGGCGTGTTCCGGCACTGGATGATCTGGGCTGCAGTGACCGCGGACGGTGTCTTTCTTTTCCTGAATTCCTGGTTGTCTTTGGTGAATTCCGGGCTGTCCGGCGAAGTTGTCTTTGCCATGCCTTCGGCCTGGATGGCACCGCTGATCCTGGCTTTTGGCGTGTTGCGTTTCAACCCTCTGCTGCTGGGATACCAAGTGCTGCTGGTTGCGGCCGGACTTTTGTGGCTGGTTCTGTGGGAACCGGCAATCGTCTCTGACGCTGCCATGCAGCGGGTGCATCTGGCCATGGCCACACCCCCCAATCTGATGCGGGTGCTGATGGTGGCGCTGGCCGGTTTGGTGCTGATGGTGGCGGCGCTTCGGATGCGGGGACTGCTGCACCGCTCCATAGAAGAAACGCGGCAGAAGGCCAATCTGACTCGTTATCTGCCGGCCCAGATGGCGGGCCGCCTTGCCGGCGGCGGGCTGGAGGCGCTGCAGGAAGGCCGCCAGCAGAAAATGGCGATCCTATTCATTGATATCCGCGGTTTCACCAGCTGGTGCGAGGGCCGCGAGCCGCAAGATGTCAGCAGGCTGATCACCGAGTTCCGCTCCCGTGTCGAATTGGTGGCGGGCCGGACTGGCGGTCTGATCGATAAATACATCGGCGACGCAGCGATGATCCTGTTTGAGGGTGAGCGGGCTGCAGCGCGGGCACTGGATTGCGCCGAAGGGCTGCTTGTGGAAATGGAGGCTTGGCGCCAGGAAAGGGAGGCTACTGGAGAGACCGGCCTGGCCGCAGGGATCGGAGTGCATTGGGGTGAAGTGTTTTCGGGTGTCACCGGCACACCGGCACGGCTGGAATATTCCGTGTTCGGAGACACGGTGAACACTGCGGCGCGGCTGGAGCAGCTGACCAAGACAAATGACACGGCGCTGATCGCGTCTGCAACCTTGCTGCAGGAAGCCGGTACAGAGCCCGCGCGCGGCGGCTGGACCGCGCTGCCGGCGGAGCAATTGCGCGGGCGCCGCAGCGGGCTCGCGCTGTTCGCAAAGGCGCAAGCCTAGCAACTGTATTGTTCAGACGGTCTCGACCGGTTCCAGGCAGATCATTCCGGCTGCACAAACACCCGGCTCGGGTGCAATTCACCAGCCTTGTAGATTCCCACAGCCACCGCCTGCCCGTCCAGCGAAGCCCAAGCTTCATCGCCGTACTCCACATCCGCGGCCATCACCATGCCCGGGTTGCCATTGCGCAAGCGCACTGCACCCTGCGGAGTGCATTTCAGCTCGGGCAGGTCGGCAAGCCCTTCTTCCAGAGGCCGCAGATACTGATCCAGATCAGTGGATTTCGCCAACTCATCCACCAGTTCCAGAGAGACGCCGTCTTCGGCATCAAACGGGCCTGACCAGGTCCGCCGAAGCTGTTTCACATGGCCATGGCAGCCCAGCGCCGCACCCAGATCGCGGGCGATTGAGCGCACATATCCGCCTTTGCCGCAGGTCATCTCCAGCACCACGTGGTCTTCGTCGGGACGGTCCAGCAGGATCAGCTCTTCAACCCACAGCGGGCGGGCAGAAAGCTCTACCTCTTCGCCGTCACGCGCCAGCTTATAGGCACGCTGGCCGTCAATCTTCACCGCGGAGAACTTGGGCGGCACCTGCATGATCTCGCCCAGGAACGGCAGCAGCGCATCCTTGATCTGTTCGTCGGTGGGGCGCTCGGCGCTTTCGGCAATCACCTCGCCCTCGGCATCGTCGGTATTGGTTGCAGAACCCAGCCGCACAGTGAAGGTATAGGCCTTCAACGCGTCGGTTATATAAGGCACAGTCTTGGTTGCCTCGCCCAGCGCTACGGCCAGAACACCGGTTGCCTCGGGGTCCAGGGTGCCCGCATGGCCTGCCTTCTTGGCATCCAGCGCCCAGCGCACCTTGTTCACAACTGCCGTGCTGGTCAGCCCCGCGGGCTTGTCCACCACCAGCCAGCCGGAAATATCGCGCCCTTTGCGTTTGCGTGCCATGCCTAGTCCCCATGTGTATGTGAGGCGCGCCAGTTACCGAATCGCCGGGACAGTGTCAATTTAGCAAATGCCAGGTCCCGAAGGAAAGCCTGGAAAGATGCCCGATGGGGACCGGTTCAGGCCAGTGCTTGCCCCTGCCAGCCAGTGGCGCTAGGCAGGCGGTCATGGCCGTTTCAAGCGAATACACCCCGCCGCAGGACCCGCTGGAGATCCTGCACCACGACGCCGAGCTGCTGGCGGTAAACAAGCCTGCCGGGCTGCTGTCGGTACCAGGCCGCGGCGCGCATCTGGCCGATTGCCTGATCACACGCATTCAGGCCGTATTCCCCGAGGCGTTGCTGGTTCATCGGCTGGACCGGGATACGTCGGGTGTGATGGTGTTCGGTCTCACCCCGCATGCGCAGCGGCATCTGTCGATGCAGTTTGAAAAGCGCACGGCGAAAAAGGCCTATGTGGCGCAGGTGGCTGGCAGGCTGGAGCCGCGCAGCGGCACAGTGGAACTGCCGCTGATTGTGGATTGGCCGAACCGGCCTAAACAGATGGTCTGCAATGAGAGCGGCAAGCCTGCCGTCACCGACTGGCGGGTGATGAAATACGAGGACGGTGCTACCCGGGTGCGGCTGACACCGAAGACCGGGCGCACTCATCAGCTGCGGGTGCATATGCTGTCACTGGGCCACCCGATCCTGGGCGACCCGCTTTATGCCAGCGGTGCGGCAAAGGAGTATCCGCGGCTCATGCTGCATTCCCAGGAACTGCGGATCAAACACCCAGACAGCGGCGAGTCGCTGAAATTCCGGGTGAAGCCGGAGTTCTGAGGACCCCGGTCAGGGCGCCTCCATCACCATCAGGAACAATGTGCCGGACCGCGTCGCCTCATAGCTATGCGGGTGGTCGCCGGGAAAGCTGTAGTAATCGCCCGGCCACAGCAGCTCCTCCTGCCCTTCCAGCCCTGCCCGCATCTGCCCGGAACAGACCAGCATATGCTCCACTGTGCCGCGCGGGTGCGGCGCGGCGCGGCGGATCTCTCCCGGCTGCATCACCACGCGATAGACATCCCGGCGCACATTCGGCGGGCTGCGGGACAAGAGGACGGCAGCAAAGTCTGACTGCTCCGACTCCAGCACTCCACCTTCGCTCGCGCGGATCAGCTTGGTCGCGGGTGCCTCCGTTTCAAACAGCAAGCTCAGCGGAACGTCCAGCGCTGCGGCCAGTGCCCAAAGCGTCTCGACACTGGGATTTCCGTTACCGGCTTCAAGCTGCGAAAGGGTTGATTTTGCAATTCCAGCCTGGGCTGCCAGCCCCGACAGCGACATCCCCGCGCGGCTGCGCTCACGCTGGATGGCGGCAGCAATCATTTGATGGGGCGCTGACATGTTCGGTATTTCGCCTTTTCGTTCGACTTGACGAACGGACGTGCCGTTCGATATATAAATCCTACGTTCGGTTTAAGCGAAATCATGCCCCGTTTCCAGAGGAACAGCCCTCCATGGCAATCCAGAACATCTCCGCCCGGTCCCCCGCCTTCAGCCAGCTGACCTGCGGGCTGCGGGATATCCTGCCATTGGCTGCCGGCGTTGCTGTCTATGGGCTGGCATTCGGTCTGCTTGCAGCACAGGCAAGCATGGACGGGCTGCAGACCGGAATAATGGGCACCATCATCTTTGCCGGATCTTCACAGATCATCGCAGTGGAGCGGCTGGTTGCCGGCACCGGCGCGGGTGCCGCCATTCTGGCCGGGCTGGCACTGAACCTGCGGCTGCTTCTGATCACCGCCTCGCTGCGGGATGAATATTCCGGCCGGCCCTGGTGGCAAGTGCTGCTAGGGGTGCATCTGGCCACCGACGAGAATTGGGCCCTGATGCACGCGATGCGCGCCCGGGGCCATCAAGCCGGCTACTGGTACTTGATTGGCGGCGGCATCGGGCTGATTGCAGTCTGGGTGCTGTCCACAGCGGCAGGCGCGGGATTTGCAAACACTGTGCCAGACCCCAAGGCCCTGGGTATGGATTTTGCCTTCACCGCAGCTTTCATCGCCATTCTCCGGTCGCTGTGGAGCGGCTCAACCATGCTTTTGCCCTGGGCCGGTTCTGTGGCCATCGTATTGCTGACCGGCCTGTTAACGCCGCTGGACCCTACCTGGACACTGATCCTGGGCGGTCTGGGCGGAGCGGTTCTTGCCGGAGTGCTGAATGATGACTGAAACATGGATCCTGATTCTCGGGCTGGCAGCGGCTACTTTTGCGGTACGGCTGTCTGGTTACCTCCTAGGCCAACGGCTGCCGGATCACGGCCCTTGGGCGCGCGGTCTGCAGGCGCTGCCGGGCTGCCTGATCCTGTCACTGGTCACTTACCTCTTGCTGCAGGGCGGCCCGCAGGAATGGGCATCGGGCGCGGTGGCGCTGGTAGTGGCTCTTGCCACCCGCAGCCTGCCCTTGACCATGGCTGCCGGAATAGCAGCGATCTACCTGCTTAGAGCCTATTTCTGACCAACCCCGCGCAGGCCTCCTGCCCGTGCGCAGCACGGGCCACGCCCAAGGCTGAGAACCGCCCCGCGCAGCCGGGGGGAATGAAGACGCGGGAGCACTGCCGATGCCCCAAGTCCCCCCGCAAAAAGGAAAGCCGCCCGGACAGGCGGCTCTCCATGATTTCAAAAGCTGCGGGACTATTCAGCCGCCCAGCCGCCGACAGCCTTCACTTCCAGGAAGTCCTCTATGCCCCATTTACCGCCTTCACGGCCCTTACCGGACTGCTTCATGCCGCCAAAGGGCGAACCGGCCGAGCGGGATTTTCCGTTCATCTCAACCATGCCAGAGCGCAGCGCGCGGGCCATGCGGTTGGCGCGGGCGCCATCCTGGGTCTGCACATAATTGGTCAGACCATAGGGAGTGTCATTGGCGATTTCGATCGCGTCTTCCTCATTCTCAAAGGGAATGATCGACAGCACCGGGCCAAAGATTTCTTCGCGTGCGATGGTCATCTGGTTGTTCACATCGGCAAAAACGGTGGGCTTTACATAGTAACCCTTGTTCAGCCCGTCCGGACGACCAGTACCGCCGGCGACCAGTTTGGCGCCTTCGTCGATGCCCTGCTGGATCAGATCCTGGATCTTGTTCCACTGCAGTTCATTCACGACCGGGCCGATGTGGCGGCCTTCCTGGCTGGCCGGGCCGACCTCGACCTTGGCAGCGACTTCCGCAGCCTCGGCAACCACACGGTCATAGATGCTGTTCTGCACCAGCATCCGGCTCGGCGCGTTGCAGCTCTGGCCGGTGTTTTGCATCATGTGCAGCACCCCGCGCTTCACCGCCTTCTCATCAGCATCTTCAAAGATCACATTGGCGCCTTTGCCACCCAGCTCCAGATCCACCTTTTTCAGGGTCGGAGCCGCAGCCTGGGTGATCGCGATACCCGCCCGGGTGGAGCCGGTGAAGGAGATCATGTCCACATCCGGATGGGTGGTCAGCTGCGAGCCAACACCCGGGCCGTCGCCGTTCACCAGGTTGAACACGCCCGCAGGGAAGCCGGCCTCATCCATCAGCTCGGCAAAGATCATCGCGTTCAGCGGGCTTTGCTCGGAAGGTTTCAGCACCATCGTGCAGCCGGCCACAGCTGCTGCGCCGACCTTGAGTGTCACCTGATTCATCGGCCAGTTCCACGGCGTGATCAGCGCGCAAACGCCCACCGCCTCGTGGATGATGCGGTCGTTGGGGCTTCGGTCGTTCAGCGGCGCGTCAAAGCCGAACTCCTTGGCTGCGGCGATGAAGTTGCGCAGGTGCCAGCTGCCCGCTCCGGCTTGCGACGTGCGCGCCAAATCGATCGGTGCGCCCATTTCCAGCGACATCGCTTGTGCCAGATCTTCGGCGCGGGCCTCATAGACATCCACCAGCTTTTCCACTAGCGCAATACGCTCTTCCACCGGGGTCGCCATCCAGCCTGGCAGAGCAGCCTTGGCCGCGGCAACGGCGGCGTTGGTATCAGCCTCGGAACCCAGCGAAATCACTGCACAGGGTTCTTCCGTCGAAGGGTTTACCACCTCGAAATCGTTTGAAGCAGCAGGAGCGGCCCACTGGCCGTTGATGTAAAATTCGCGTTTCTCGATCATGTCGGGATCTCCCAAATCAGAGGTATTCCGGTTACCGCCTTGCCGGTTTCGCGGCCACTGTGTCACTGCTCCGGCACGGGGGCAAGGGCGGGGCAAAGGCATCGCTGCGTAATTTGATCAAATTATTGCAAGCTCTGTCAATGGCCGCTTGGACCGGTCGCAATCTTTCGCCATGACTGCTTGCAGCAATTTATCGTGGTTTCCCGGCACGGGGGCTGTATCGTTGCGTTAGACTACTTAGGTTGCAGTCAAGACGACTCATAATTCATATGACAAGGAGATACCGCCATGGGTTTGCGCATTAACGACACGGTCCCGGATTTTACTGCGGAAACAGATCAGGGCACCATCACCTTCCATGATTGGATCGGCGACAGCTGGGCGATTCTGTTCTCGCACCCCAAGGATTTCACCCCGGTCTGCACCACCGAATTTTCCGCCGTGGCGCAGCTGAGCGAGGAGTGGAACAAGCGCAACACCAAGGTCCTTGGCGTTTCGGTTGACGGTGTTGAAGACCATAAGAAATGGAAAAAGGACATCGAGGAATACGGCAAGGCCGAGCCGGGCTTCCCGATCATCGCTGATGACGGTCTGGCGGTATCCAAAGCCTTCGACATGCTGCCCGCAGAGGCCTATCTGCCCGACGGCCGCACCCCGGCGGACAGCGCCACTGTGCGGTCGGTTTTCATCATCGGCCCGGACAAGCAGCTGAAACTGTCGATGACCTATCCGATGACAGTGGGCCGCAACTTTGCCGAGATCCTGCGGGCGCTGGACGGCTTGCAAATGTCGCTGGGCAAGGGTGTTGCCACACCTGCGAACTGGATGCCCGGCGAGGATGTGATCATTCCGCCAACCGTGTCGAACGAAGACGCTAAGGCGAAGTTCGGCGAATTCGAGACCATCTTCCCTTACCTGCGCAAGACCAAAGCACCTGAGTAACCGGCGCTTGCCATCGCAGTGATTACAAGCCGCCTTCGAGCGGCTTGTTTTTTGTGTTCTTACTGAAGCCCGCCTGGTGCCGATGGAAAATCCGGTGCCCGGCTTTGACGCAATTGCCGCGCCTCCGCCGCTATGGCTTGGCCAGCCTCGCCCTTCAGTCCGGCAGCAAATCGCAGGGTTATGTCCGACCCGTCCCGAGTCAGCCAGCAGGGCGACTTCTTGAGGAAGGCGAACCCTGCCTCGGCATGCAGATAAGCTGGTATTGTGTAACTGACGCCTTGGGTTGCGACCGCTGTCAGGATGAAAGCCAGGTAATCCTCTGCCTGGGCGCCGTCTGACAGCAACCTTGCCTTCAGCGCCGCCAGGCTGGGGCGGCCAAAGATGACGGTTTCCTTGGCGATACGCCGGATCTCCTCCCGTGGCAGCTGCGCCAGCCGCTGATCCAAATCTGCAGTCTTCAGCACGGCGCCATGCGAAAACCCATGTGCCAGCACCCATTGGGTGAGGCCGGTTTCACCGCGGCGGACGATGAATTTCTTGTTGTTGGTCAGCGGGAAGCGCTGCCAGAACCTGAGGAAGCCCGGATCCTCCATCAACCGCCCTGAAAGCATCAGCGCATAAGAGCAGTACTGGAAATTGCGGCCGGCTGTGGAATACCCCCAATTGATGCTGCGGAAATTTTCTGCATCCACCCGCGGGTGACCATAGTTGCAGGCGGCAGCCGCAAAGTCCGCATCCAGCGCCTGTGCTTCCTTCAGCCAGTCGCCTGCCCCTGGCAGCGGAAACCAGGAGGAATCATTCAGCAGCACCAGCCGGTCAATCTGTTCCAGCCGCGCGCGCGCCGCCAGCAGCCCGTCGCGGTAGCCGCCAAAGTCATATCCGAAATTCGGGCGTTCGATGCACAGCCAGCAGACGTCGCTCAGCCGCTGCCGGTCTTCGTCGCTAAGCGGGATGTTGGAGACCACAACCGGAGCGTAGCCACTGTCGATCAGATATCGCAGCGCGAGGAAATGCGACGCTTGCAGGCCCTGACTGGGGAAAATCAAGTAGACCGCAGGCTGCGGTCCGGCCGGAATGGCGCCTTCGGTGCAGCGGATATTGCGGGCCAGGAACGCGTCGTAATACCAGCGCCCCAGCAGCAGCGACCCGAGGCGGCTGGGCAGCTGAGTGATTTGCTGCAACGGGCGTTTCAGCTCGCGGGTGATTTTCCAAAGCGGGGACCGTCTCATGCGGGAAACCTGTAACTTTAACTGTTGGAAGGCCAGCCCGGTCAGTCTTGCTGCCATGGCGGAGGGAGGTCTGCGGATTGCTGGGCAGCACTGCTGAGAACCGCACGGAAGTAATACCAGTTCTTGGACCGTTTACGCGCCGAAAGCAGGTTCAGCGGTGAGACCAATTGCAGCGACGCCTCCCCCAGGGCCCGCAGGAAACCAAATGGCAAGCCGTGTTTGCGGGCACCATAGACGCGCGACTGGCCCATGTACCAGGCTTTCAATGCTGCGGTTTTGGCGGAGCGTTCGGTGGAATGGCCCAGCAGATGCCGGACCTGCGCTGCGAAAACATAACGCAGCGGCCCGCACTCCGCCTTCAGCCGCAGGCTGAGGTCGTCATCTTCGTGGAACAGGAATATTTTGGGGTCAAAGCCACCGACCTGGTCAAAGGCGGATTTACGCACCAGCAGGGCACCGCCCGAAAGCACCGGCACCTCGCCGTCCTGTTGCGCGGCATCCCGCCCCAGCCACAGCGATTTCGCAATCAGCTTGCTGCGGCGCTTGAAGAACAGCGATCCGTCACCTTTGACAATGCGGGTATTAAAGGCGGATGCTTCGGGGTGTGCATCGGCGGCATCCAACAGATGCTCCAGCGTGTCCTCGAACAGTTCGGCATCGGGGTTCACAAAGAACAGAAACTCAGTGCCGGCCTGTGCAGCCCCCTGATTGCAGGCCGGACCAAAGCCGGTGTTTTCCGGGTTCTCAATAAACCGGGCGCCATGCGCTGCGGCCAGCGCGCCGGTGTCTTCTGCATCCCGGGAGGCGTTATCGACCAGAATGCAAGGCACCGAAGCTGGAATGGAGCGCAACAGGCCCTCAACAACGGCAGAAGAATTATAGGTGACCGTTATGATGGTCACACGGGGCGGCAAAGACTGTTCCATAAGCGTCCCGGCAGAAATGGAAAACCCGGGGCACGGATCGCGCGCCCCGGGCTGTTTATGTGCAGTCAGACTGGGATCAGTCCTGCTCTGCTTTTTCTTTCTTTTCCGGCGCGATTTCTTCGCCGGTTTCCTGATCGACGATTTTCATCGACAGGCGGACTTTGCCGCGGTCATCAAAGCCCAGCAGCTTGACCTTCACTTCCTGGCCTTCCTTCAGAACGTCCGAAGGATGGTTCAGGCGGCGGTTTTCGATCTGGGAGACATGCACCAGGCCGTCGCGCTTGCCGAAGAAGTTCACAAAGGCGCCGAAGTCGACGATCTTCACAACTTTACCGGTGTAGACTTGGCCTTCTTCCGGCTCTGCCACGATCGAATAGATCATGTCATAGGCCTTTTTGATGGCTTCGCCGTTCGGGCTGGCGATCTTGATGATGCCATCGTCGTTGATGTCGACTTTGGCGCCGGACACTTCGACGATCTCGCGGATCACCTTGCCGCCGGAACCGATCACTTCACGGATCTTGTCGGTCGGGATCTGCATGGTCTCGATGCGCGGAGCGTGGACCGAGAAGTCGGACGCTTCGGTCAGGGCTTTCGCCATCTCGCCGAGGATGTGGATACGGCCGTCTTTGGCCTGGGCCAGGGCTTTCTCCATGATCTCGGGCGTGATGCCTGCGACCTTGATGTCCATCTGCAGCGAGGTGATACCGTTTTCGGTGCCTGCCACTTTGAAGTCCATGTCGCCCAGGTGGTCTTCGTCACCCAGGATGTCGGACAGGATCGCGTAAGAGCCGTCGTCTTCCAGGATCAGGCCCATCGCAACACCGGCAACCGGTGCTTTCAACGGCACACCTGCGTCCATCATCGACAGCGAACCGCCGCAGACCGAAGCCATCGAGGACGAACCGTTCGATTCGGTGATCTCGGAAACCAGGCGGATGGTGTAGGGGAAGTCGGTTGCCGCAGGCAAAACCGCCTGCAGCGCACGCCAAGCCAGCTTGCCGTGGCCGATTTCGCGGCGGCCGGGGCCGCCCACACGGCCAACTTCACCCACCGAGTAGGGAGGGAAGTTGTAATGCAGCAGGAAGTTGGACTTGAAGTTGCCGTGCAGCGCGTCGATGAACTGCTCGTCGTCGCCGGTGCCCAGCGTGGTCACAACCAGACCCTGGGTTTCACCACGGGTGAACAGCGCCGAACCATGGGTCCGCGGCAGCAAGCCGGTTTCGGACTCAATCGCGCGGATCTCGTCGGTTTTACGTCCGTCGATCCGCTTGCCGGTTTTGACAACATCGCCGCGCAGAATGCCGGCCTCCAGCTTTTTCAACGCGGAACCCAGGTTTGCATCGCCCAGCTGCTCTTCGGACAGAGCACCCTTGATGGTTTCGCGGGCGGCGGCAACAGCGGCGGTGCGCTCCTGCTTGTCGCTGATCGCAAAGGCAGCGCGCATTTCGGTTTCGCCGGCAGCTTTGACCGCTTCGTACAGCTCGGAGTAATCCGGCGCCTGGAAGTCGAACGGCTCTTTCGCGGCTTCTTCGGCCAGCGAGATGATCAGGTCGATGACCGGCTGGATCTGCTCGTGGGCAAATTTCACCGCACCCAGCATTTCTGCTTCGGACAGCTCGTATGCTTCCGATTCCACCATCATCACGGCGTCTTTGGTGCCGGCAACAACCAGATCCAGACGCTGCTCGGGGTTCAGGCGCAGGTCCTGCATGTCGTCAACGGTCGGGTTCAGGATGTATTCGCCATCCTCAAAACCAACACGGGCGCAGGCAATCGGACCCATGAACGGTGCGCCCGACAGGGTCAGCGCAGCGGAGGCGGCGATCATTGCAACCATGTCCGGGTCGTTGACCAGGTCGTGGCTCAGCACGGTGCACATCACCAGCACTTCGTTCTTGAAGCCGGGGACGAACAGCGGGCGGATCGGACGGTCGATCAGACGCGCGGTCAGGGTTTCTTTTTCGGTCGGGCGCGCTTCGCGCTTGAAGAAGCCGCCGGGCACTTTGCCCGCAGCATAGTATTTTTCCTGGTAATGCACGGTCAGCGGGAAGAAGTCCTGGCCGGGCTTCTGCTGACGGGCAAAGGTCACGTTGGCCATGACCGAGGTTTCGCCCAGCGTGGCAATCACAGAGCCATCAGCCTGGCGGGCAACCTTGCCGGTTTCCAGTGTAAGCGTCTCTTCGCCCCACTGCATCGATTTTTTCGAAACGTTAAACATCTAGCGTATCCTAATTGGGAGCACTCCCGGCCCTCCGGGTCTCCCGTTTGCGTGGCGGCCCCATTGCCGCCGGCCCCTTCTATCTTGCTTTCGCGTGCCAGGGCCTGGCACATCGTCTCAGACAAGCCCGCCCATACATGAGTTTGGGGTAAATTGAAAGGGAAAGCGGCAAGCGTCAGCCGCCCTGGGCAGCAGTGTGCTGTGCGGGATCCTTGGCGGGGCCTCGCAGCCCCGCCGGAGAGCCGTCAGTTAGTGGTTTCCAGCCCATCAGGGCGTCCGGCAATCGCAAAATGCAAACCGTCAGGATCCATGAACTCCGCGGCAAAGCGGTTCACATCCTCCAGCGTGACCGCGTTGATACGGTCGTTGCGGGTTTCCATATAGCTGATTGGCAAATGGTCCATCTGCATACCCGCAAGGATTGAGGCAATACGGCCATTGCCGTCAAAGCGCAGCGGATAGGCGCCAGTCAGATAGGTCTGCGCATCCTTCAGCTCTTTCTCTGTCACACCTTGTTCGGCCATCCGGCGCCATTCATCGCGGATCACCTCGACCGCTTCGGCCATCTTGCCGTTGGCCGACGCCACCGACCCCATATAGACTGCCGCCAGATCACGCGGCACCAGATAGGAGTAAACCCCATAGGTCAGACCGCGCTTTTCCCGCACCTCGGTCATCAGCCGGGTTTCAAAGGAACCGCCCCCCAGGATCTGGTTCATCACATAGGCGGTGAAGAAATCCGGATCCTCGCGCTTGATCCCCTTTTGGCCGAACAGCGCCACAGATTGCGGGGTGTCGAAATCCACAACAGTGACACCGCCCGCGATAGTAACCTCAGCCGGGCCCGGAATCGGGTCGCCCTCCGCCGGCAAAGCGCTCAGCAGCTCATCCAGGAGCACGCCGAGCTCCTCGGCGGTGATATCGCCCACTGCACTGACGTACAGCCTGTCCCGGGCAAAAACCGCCTCATAGGCGTCAAAAATATCCTGCCGGCCAAGTGCGGAAACGGTCTCCTGCGTTCCCTTGCCGTCGCTGGCGTAAGGGTGGTCGCCAAAGGCCATCCGGGAGAAGGCCTCGCCCGCGATTGTGTTCGGATTTTTGGCATCAGAACGCAAACCCGCCAGCACCTGGGCCCGGACCCGGTCCAACGCATCCTGGTCAAACCGCGGCTCGAACAGGGTCTGGCGCAAAAGGTCCACTGCATCCTGTCGGTTTTCAGTTAGGAAGCGGGCGGAAATGGAGACTGAATCCTTGTCAGCATCATAGGAAAACTCAGCCGCCAAAGATTCCAGGGCGCGTGCGTAATCCTGTGCCCGCAGATCACCGGAGCCTTCCTCAAGCAATCCAGTCATCAGGTGCACCGCCCCGCGTTTCCCGGGGGCATCCAATGAGGTGCCGCCGCGAAAGCGCAGCTCAAGAGCGGAGAAGGGAATCGCATGGTCCTCGACCAGCCAGGCGGTGATACCGCCGGGAGAGGTGACTTCCTCGATCTTGACTCCGGCCCATGCGGGCAGTGCCATGCAGCAGGCCACCAAGGACGCGGCGATTAGTTTCAGCAAGGTCATTGGGTTACCTCCTGGCCGCGCGTCATCCAACCGGTGACTGACGTTTCAGGCCGCAGAACCTCATTGGCGGCGGCGATGATCTCATCCGCGGTGACCGATTGCAGGATCTTCGGCCAATCCTGCACATCCTGCACTGTAAGCCCAATGCTGAGCGCCTGGCCATAGCGGTTGGCAATTCCGTTCACGTTGTCGCGGTCATAGATTTCGGCGGCGCGCAGCTGCAGCTTGATGCGCTCCAACTGGGCTTCGTCCACTCCTGCTTCCAGAAAGCGGGCAATAGTGGCATCCAACGCCTCCTCGGCCTGATCCATGCTGATGCCCTCAGCCGGAACCACAAGAAAGGTGAAGGACGTATCATCCAGCGAGCTGCCCGAATAAAAGGCACCGGAGTAGACGGCGACCTGCTGGTCGAACTGCAGCGCATTGGCCAGATAGGAAGTGCTGCCGCCGCCCAAGAGTTCAGCCAGCAGATAAAGCGCAGCAGCTTTCTGCTGGGCGCCGCTGTCGCGTTCCGGCGCCAGATAGGAGCGTTGCACATAGGGCTGGGCGACGCGCGGATCCTGATAGGTGATGCGGCGGGCTGCCGTCTGAGGCGGCTCCTGGCTGCGGAAGCGCTCCGGCAAGTCCGGGTTGGCTGGGATCGCACCATAATACTGCTCGGCCAGCGCCTTTACATCTTGCGGCTTCACATCGCCGGAGACCACCAGGATAGCGTTATTGGGTGCGTAATAGGTGCGGTAAAAGGACAGCGCGTCCTCAATATCCAGGCTTTCCATCTCGTGGCGCCAGCCGATCACCGGCTGGCCGTAACGGTGATTCAGATATTGCACCGCCTGCAGCTGTTCGCGAAACAGGGCCACCGGGTCGTTGTCGGTGCGCTGGTTGCGCTCTTCCAGGATGACCTCGCGCTCGGTGGCGATATCCTCTTCGCTGAGCCGCAGATTGGACATCCGGTCGCTTTCCATCTGCATCATCAGCTCCAGCCTGTCGGCGGCGACGCGCTGGAAATAGGCGGTGTAATCATAGCTGGTAAAGGCATTGTCCTGGCCGCCATTGGCCCGCACGGTCGCCGACAGCTCCCCCGGTGCCAGTTTATCCGTGCCCTTGAACAGCAAATGCTCCAGGAAGTGGGCAACTCCGGACTGGCCCGGCGGCTCATCCGCGGAGCCGGCCCGGTACCAGACCATCTGCTGCACCACCGGCGCGCGATGGTCTTCAAGCACCACCACTTCCATGCCGTTGTCCAGGGTGAACGCGGTCACCGCCTCATCTTCGGCCCATAGCGGGCCAGTCAGGGCAGCAGTCAGCGCTGCGGCGGCCAATGTGATCCTTTGGATCATCTGGCATCCTCCAATTTCTGCACGTTTGCCCTTGCCTGGCACCGTGCGGTTACTGCTCTTTTGTTCAATGCAGCCACAATTCGCCACCCATTGCCAGCAGAAAGACTGCTGTCAACCTACGCTGCTGCTGGCGTCTTACAAGACTGGCTGGCAGAAAAGTGAGGATCAGAAACCGTCAACCGGCGGTGCGGATGGGGTAGCAGCCCCGGCACGGCGGAATTGTTCGTTGGCGGCATGCGGGTCCAGCGTCTGTTTTTTGTAAAGCTGCTCGTAGCGATCGACCGGCAGCAGTTTGATCCGGCCCACACGGCGGTTGCGGTGGCGGAATTTGGCGTCCTCTTCGGCGACCGTTTCGCGCACGCCCGGTTCCACACCATAGCGGCTGGACGCTGTCACCAGGGCCGCATCGCTGGAGGGAATACCGCTGCCAGGAACCAATGCGCCGGGTTTGCCGCCCAGGGCAGCAACCGCTTCGGCTTGCGGATTGGGATCCGTCAAATTGGCGCCGCCGGGTGTAGGGGCCGGCAGACTGCTGTAGCTTTCCGGCGTGCTTAGCGGTTTGGAGGGCAGAACCAGGAATTCATCCGGGCCGGTGCCGGGCTTCTGGATGAGGCGCAGCCCCTTTTGCCCGCAACCGGCCACAGCCAGTGCGCCTGCCAGAACGATCACTCCGAACGGGATCCGCATTACCCCAAACTCCTGCCTGTTTCTCAGCGCTTTTAGCGCAATTGCCCAGCGAGGTCTACGCAGGCTTTTTGCGCCGCCCGTCAAAGAAAATCAGCCCCGCTGCGCCTGCAAAGATGAAGATATCGGCAACATTGAACACAAACGGGTTCTGGATGCCGCAGCACGATGTGTTCAGGAAATCCAACACGTATCCGTACAGCAGCCGGTCCGCGACATTGCCCAGCGCGCCGCCGATCACCAGCCCGGCCGAGAGCTGCATGCCCCGCGCCGCCTTCTGTGAGCGTGCGATCCAGATCACAAGAGCCAGGCAGATCGCCAGTGACATCCCGATCAGCATCCAGCGCGACGCCTCGTCTCCGCCGCCGAACAGACCGAAGTTGATGCCGGTATTCTCGCCGTAGCGGAAGTTCAGAAACGGCGGCAGCACGTCGATCCGGTGGCGCTGGTCCAGCCCCATCCAGTGGATCACCAGGTATTTACTTGCCTGATCCGCCAGAAACGAAAGGCCGGCGCCCCAGATCATCCAACGTGCTGCCATGTCTTAGCTCTGCCTGCTTAGTGGCGGAAGTGGCGCATGCCGGTGAAGACCATGGCCAGGCCCGCCTCGTTGGCCGCCTTGATCACCTCGTCGTCACGCATCGAGCCGCCCGGCTGAATGACGCAGGCGCCGCCTGCAGCTGCAGCTTCCAGCAACCCGTCCGCAAAGGGGAAAAACGCATCCGAAGCGACTGCGCAGCCCTTGGCGAGGCTTTCTTCCAGACCCAGTTCGGCGGCCATGCGGCCGGCCTTGGCCGCAGCCACATTGGCGCTGTCCAAGCGGCTCATCTGGCCGGCGCCGACGCCAACGGTGGCGCTGTCCTTCACATAGACGATGGCGTTGGATTTGACGTGTTTGGCGACTTTCCAGGCAAACAGCATGTCCTGCATCTGGGCATCAGACGGAGCCTTTTCGGTCACCACCTTCAAGTCCTCCATGCCGACGTAGCCCACGTCCTTGTCCTGTACCAGCATGCCTCCGGCCACCTGTTTGTAGGTGGTGATGGCTTTGCGCGGCTCGGGCAGACCATCCGTCAGCAGCAGGCGCAGGTTCTTTTTGGCGGCGAAGACCGCCTTAGCCTCCTCCGAAGCACCGGGCGCGATAACTACTTCGGTGAAAATCTCGGTGATCTTGGCGGCGGTTTCGGCGTCCAGCGGCTGGTTCAGCGCGACAATGCCGCCAAATGCGGAGGTGCGGTCGCAGTCAAACGCCTTCTGATAGGCCTCAGCCAGGGTCGCGCCCTTGGCCACGCCGCAGGGGTTGGCGTGTTTGATGATCGCGACAGCGGCGCTGTCGGCAGGATCGAATTCCGCCACCAGCTCATAGGCCGCGTCGGTGTCGTTGATGTTATTATAGCTCAGTTCTTTGCCCTGCAGCTGCACCGCGGTGGCCACACCGGGGCGGTTGCTGCCATCGGTATAAAAAGCCGCCTCCTGGTGGCTGTTTTCGCCATAACGCAAGGTTTGCTTCAGCTCGCCCGCAAAGGCACGGCGGCGCGGGGTTTTCTCTTCAATCGCGGTTGCCATCCAATTCGACACGGCAGCATCATAGGCTGCGGTACGGGCATAAGCAGTCTGCGACAGGCGCTGGCGGAAAGCATAAGACGTCTGACCGTCGTTCCGGTCCAGCTCTGCCAGCAGCGCCTCATAGTCCTGCACATCGGTCACCACGTTCACGAACAGGTGGTTCTTGGAGGCCGCACGGATCATCGCCGGGCCGCCGATGTCGATGTTTTCGATCATCTCGTCATAACCGGCACCGCGCGCCAGGGCCGCTTCAAACGGGTAGAGGTTCACCACCAGCAGGTCGATGGCACCGATGCCATGTTCGTTCATTGCAGCAACATGAGTATCATTGTCGCGCAGCGCCAGCAGGCCGCCATGCACCATCGGGTGCAGGGTCTTTACGCGTCCGTCCATCATTTCCGGAAAACCGGTCACTTCCGAGACATCCTTGACCGTTAGGCCGGCTTCACGCAGCGCCTTGGCAGAGCCGCCGGTGGACAGCAGCTCAACACCGCGCGCAGACAGCGCCTTGCCCAGCTCGATCAGGCCGGTCTTGTCGGATACGGAAAGCAGCGCACGGCGTACGGGGTGAAGGTCGGTCATGGCAGGGCGGTCCTTTTCAAAGGCTCAGTCAAACGTCTCGGGTTCGTCCCGGTTCAGGTCTCGCACGGCAATGGCAGTCTCCTGCGCTTTGCTGAGCGTCCACCGGATACGCGTCGCATACTCCATCGCGCGTCCGGATAAAACGATCTGCTTTGCCGCACGCGGCTTTAAGCGGGTCTTTTCCAGGAAAACGCTCGGCTCCAGCCGCAGCCGGCAGGTTCCGTCATGGCGGAACACCCAGATTTCCCCGCTCTTGAGCGCCATGGATACCGCGGCGCCGCCCAAGTCAAGGGCCGCGTCCACCTCAGGGTGCAAATGCAGGCGGAAGTCAAAGCCGACGCCGCCTTCAGCGCTGGTATCCCGCACCTTGGTGAACTGGCGCTTGGCAGTATCGTCCAGCGCCACCAGCATGTCTTCGCCGCTCAGCGCCCGCCCGTCAAACGACAAATCCAGGGTCCGCGCATGGGTCAGCCCGAAATGAGAAGTATAGCCATTGTGCCCGCCCTGAAAACGGCAGCCATCCGCCAGGTCGCTGACCTCCAGCGGCACCTCATCAGGGGCTTCGATCAATTCCTCATGGCCAGTGGTCTTGTGCGGCGCGGCCAGCCGGGCGCTGGAGTGCCCCTCGATGCACAGCGTGGAATGCGAGGGCGTGGCACGCCCGGCCCGGCGCCATTCGACGCCAAAAGTTTCACCCGATCCGCAATTCACAATCAGAGGCCGCCGCCCTGATGTCAGCTCAAACGCCAGGGTCGAGGCATGGCCATAGTTCGACGCCTTGCCCTTGGGCGGCGCCGAGGCATCGACAAGTACCGAGGTCCGCCGCGCAGACAGCCGGGCAAACCCCATTGCCAGCCCATCCGCATGGCGGTCAGCCACATGACTGGCCGCAAGGGCATGGTCCAGCCGCCCCTCCAATCCGCGGCCGCCGCCATGGAACCGTGCCAGCCCGCCATCACTGTGGCGCAAGGTGCGCAAAGTGGGGGCGATCCGCTCAATCGCATTGATTTGCGCAGGCGGCACTGTGCGCCCGGCTTCATGCAGGGCAGCCGCGGCCCAGGTCAGCAGGGTGAAAACCTCCAACAGCTCTTCTGGGTTGCGAGTCGGCAACCCGCCCTGGTCATCAATCTGCGCCTCGCATTCTGCCGCCAACGCGCGGACCGCCGGGTCGGCCAGCTCTTCGCGTCCCTGCAGGGCAAGACCCGCATAGATCAAGCCGCATAATGCCTCGAACCGGGGCAAGCCCGGCGCAGCCCCCTGCCAGCGCTGTGCCAGGAACCAGGTCTGTTGCGACAGCGAATGATAAAAGGCTTCGGTCTCGTCTTTTTCCTTGCCGCTCAGCAGGAACAGCGCGTGGTTGATCCAGCGGATCACCCGCCGCCCGGTCAGATCGGGCAGCCAGGCCAGCCCGCCGCTGCGTCCGTGCTGCTGGATCCAGCCCCAGACCCATTTCTGCGCTTTGGCGCGGGCCTTGAAATCCCCGACCGCCGCCAAGTCGTCGAGCCAGGAAAAACCGTGCCGCTCCGCATCGAAAGCTGCATCCGGGGCGGCAACCTCCCACAATCCGGTGTCAGGCGATTCGACCAGGTACCCAGCAAACAGCAGGTTGCCAGCCACCAGCTGACGGCCACGGGCAAAGCTGCCGATGGTGCGCGGCTCGGGCTGCGAGACAAAGCCGGTAGCAGCCGGCTGGCTGCGCGCCCGCCAAGCGTAATAGCTGTTCAGCAGCCGGGTGCCGCGGCCGGCCATTCTGTCAAAAGTGGACATGCTCTTTTTGCCTCACGCCGGATTTTGCCAGGGCGTTTTGGCGCGAGCATAACGCGAGGGGCGGTTCAAGTCACCGGCGAAAACCGGGGACGCACCAGGGTCACGCGGATTTGCGCAAAAGGGCCAAATAGAACCCATCCATGCCACCGCGTTCCGGCCAGTAGTCGGGGCGCAAGCGCAAGCCGCCCTCTTCGCTGATCCAGTCCGGAACCACGCCGGGCACCTGCAATCCTTCGCGGTCGACTGACATCTCCGGGAACATGTCCAGCGCTTCCTCCACCTGGCATTCGCCCTCATCCGGCAGCAGGGAGCAAGTGCAGAACATCAGCCGCCCGCCAGGTTTCACCAGGGTCCAGGCGTGGGCCAGCATCTGCGCCTGCAATTCGATCAGGGCGCCAAAGTCACTGCCATCTTTGGCCTGCGGAAGATCCGGGTGGCGGCGGATTGTGCCGGTGGCCGAACAGGGGGCATCCAGCAGCACGGCATCGAACTGGCCCTGCTGTTCCAATGCATCGCCCACAACCAGCTCCGCTTGCAGTCCAGTGCGGGTCAGGTTTTCCTGGAGCCTGGACATGCGGTTTTGGGAGACATCCACTGCGGTCACCTTGGCACCCGCGGCTGCCATCTGCATGGTTTTACCGCCCGGCGCCGCGCAAAGTTCCAGCACCTGCTCACCTGGGCGAACATTCAGAATGCGGGCGGGCAACGCGGCGGCGGCATCCTGGATCCACCAGTCGCCGGTCTCATATCCCGAAAGCGCCGATACCTGTCCGGCATTGGCGATCCGCACAGAACCGGTGGGCAAGATTTCCCCGCACAAAGCGCTCAAGTCCGAATTGGGTTTAGCCGTTACATCCAGCGCGGCACCGGCGAAATGCGCGGCCTCCATACCCAGCATCGCCTCCGCCCCCCAGGCCTGCACCAATGGTTTGCGCAACCAGTTCGGCAGGCGCGGCACACGCAGTTTGGCCCATTCCGCCGGACCGTCCTCTGCCACCTTGCGCAATACTGCATTGACCAGCCCTTTGAGCTGCCCATGCCGCCGGAGCTTGGAGACGATGGCCACCATAGCATTCACAACACCGTGCGCCGCGCCGCCCGAACACAATTCCACCGTTCCCAGCCGCAACGCATTCAGCACGGTTATTGGCGGTGTTTTCTTCAAATGCTTCTTCAGCACCCGGTCAGCGCGTTCCAGGTTGCGCAGGGTTTCCCCAGCCAGCCGCTGCGCCCGTGCCCGGTCTTCCGGCGCCAGCTTCTCCAGTGTACCTGCGGCAAAACATTCCGCCAGCAGCCGCCCCTCTCCCAGAACCTGATCCAGCAGGTATACCGCGGTGCGGCGGGCGTGATTGGCGTCTGACATCTGGCAACTCCTCAGGGCGCGGCTTGTTTGCGCGGGACAGGGGCGTATATCATGGGCCAAGCATAAAGGAACCCGCGATGAGCGACGATACTCCACTTGGTACAAATGGCCTGCCTCCCGCCGCCCTGCGCGCATTGGCCGAAGCCGAAGAGCGCCGCAAGGCAGCCGAGGCGCAGGACCCGCGCCCCAAGGAGCTGGGCGGACGCGATGGACCCGATCCAGCCCGCTTTGGCGATTGGGAGAAAAAAGGCATCGCAGTCGATTTTTGAGCCGCGGCCGGGGGCTTTGCCCCCTCGCAGGCGCTGCCTGCTCACCCCCAGAGTATTTTCCCAAAGGTGAATGACCTACATCTTTTCAAAAATACTCACGTCCCGCTGCCGGCAGGCGGCTTTGCCGCCGAGAGGCGAGGGGCGGCCCCCAGGGCCGCATTTCAGACCTCAGAGCCCCAGCACATCCACCATATCATACTGTCCCGCCCCCTTGTCCTGGCCCCAAAGCGCAGCCTTCAGCGCGCCGCGGGCAAAAATGGCTCGGTCGGTGGCCATATGGCGCAGCACGATACGTTCGCCAGCGGCGGCAAACAGCACGTCATGCTCGCCCACGATGTCGCCGCCGCGGATGGCGGCGAATCCAATGTCGCCGCGCTTGCGGGCGCCGGTGATGCCATCACGTCCGGAATCGCGCACATCCGACAGATGAACGCCGCGGCCTTCGGCTGCGGCTTCGCCCAGCATCAATGCAGTGCCAGACGGAGCATCGACCTTGTGGCGGTGATGCGCCTCGATCACTTCGATGTCGAAATCCTCGTCCAGCGCCGCGGCGACCTTCTTGGTCAGCTGCACCAGCAGGTTCACACCAAGGCTCATGTTGCCGGCGCGCACGATCACTGCGTGCCGGGAGGCCGGCTCCAGCTGGGCGATCTGCGCATCCGTCATGCCGGTGGTGCCGATCACATGCACCGCGCGCGCTTGGGCTGCCAGTTTGGAAAAATTCAACGTCGCTTCCGGCGATGTGAAATCAATCACCGCTTGCGCTTTGGAAAAAGCCTCCAGCGCATCCGACGTGACGGTGACGCCAACGGGCGCCCCGCCCATTGCTTCGCCCGCATCGCGGCCGACCCAAGCATGCCCTTCACGCTCCACCGCGCCGGTCAGCGTGGCCTTATCGCTTTCCAGCACCGTCTTGATCAGCATCTGCCCCATGCGGCCTGATGCGCCGGTAATCACGATCCCTGGTTTGCGGGTCATTGGCCCATTCCTTTTTCAAACTGGTTCAAGCTGGATTTGTCCTACATTGCCGGGCAGCGCTTGGCAAAGCCCGCAATCCGGCATAGATCGGAAACATGGCAAAGAACAAATTCCAAGATGGCCCCGGCCCTTCCCAGCGCCAGCTTCGCGTCGGCGAACTGATCCGCCGCTCTCTCTCCGAGGTGCTGGCGCGCGGAGATGTGCATGATCCGGACCTGAACCGCATGTCGATCACCGTAGGCGAGGTGCGCACCTCGCCGGATCTGAAAATCGCCACTGCCTTTGTGCTGCCTTTGGGCGGCAAAGGGCAGGAGGATGTGCTGAAGCTCCTCGCCCGGAACAAGGGTGAACTGCGCCGCGCGGTCGGCAAGAAGCTGGGACTGAAGTTCGCCCCGGATCTGCGCTTCCGGCTGGATGAAACCTTTGATCAGATGGACGAGACCCGCCGGATGCTGTCCCAGGACGCGGTGCGCCGCGACACGGAAGAGTGATCCGCAAGGCCGCCTTGCTGCTGGCCGCGCTCTGGGCCGCCCCGGCCGCAAGCGCGGTGGAATGCAGCGATGCGGCCTACGAGGGCAACCGGTATTCGATCTGCGAGGTGGATGCATCACGGGAGCAGCTGCGGCTGTTCCTGCGCGATGGCGAGGGGCAAGTCTACGGGCATTTCTCCACGCTGGACACGGCGTTGGCGGAAGACGGCAAAGCGCTGGTATTTGCCACCAATGCCGGGATGTATCACAGCGACCGCTCGCCCGTGGGTCTCTATGTTGAAGACGGCGCCGAGGAAATGCGGCTGGTCACCAATGCAGGCCCTGGCAACTTCGGCCTGCTTCCCAATGGCGTCTTCTGCATCCGCGAAGGCCGGGCTGATGTTTTCGAAACCTTTGCTTTCGGCAAAGCCGCCCCCGCCTGCGCCTATGCCACCCAATCCGGGCCGATGCTGGTGATCAATGGAGAACTGCATCCGCGGTTCCTGCCCGATTCGGACAGTTATTATGTGAGGAACGGGGTCGGCACCTCAGCCGATGGCCATCGTGTGGTCTTTGCCATCTCGCGCAATGCGGTGACGTTTCACCAGTTCGGCAGCCTGTTCCGGGATTACCTGAAACTGCCAAACGCGCTGTATTTCGACGGCAATATCTCGCGCCTGCATGCGCCTGAGCTGGGCCGCAGCGATGCGGGATTCATGATGGGGCCTGTTGTGGGCGTGGTCGAGGACGCCCCGGCCGGCGAATAGCCCTCTTAACCCGGACGTTTGCGCATCTGCCGCACCATCGGAATCGAGTAGATAACCAAAGCGGCCCAGATCATCGGGAAGGCGATCATCCTGGCACGTCCGAATTCCTCGCCAAACAGCAGTACCGCAGCCAGCATGATCATAGTCGGTGCGATGTATTGCAGGATTCCCATGGTCGACAGCCGCACCAGCTTGGCCCCGTTGGCATAGATGATCAACGGCACCGCGGTGACAACACCGCACCCAAGAAGCAGCAAGGAGTCGCTGAAAGAGCCGCCAAAGCTGCCGCTGCCGGTCGCAGCAAGATAGGCAAAATAGCCCAGCGCCGGGAACAGCAGGATCAGTACCTCCAGCAGAAAACCCTGATTGGGGCCGATCGGCAGTGATTTTTTGAAAAACGCATAAAACCCCCAAGTCAGCGTCAGCCCAATTGAGACCCAAGGCACGCTGCCGGCTTCGACCGTCAGAACCACCACTGCAGCAGCGGCCAAAGCAACAGCGGCCATTTGGGCCTTGGTGAGCGGCTCACGCAGCAGGAAGGCGCCCAGGGCAATGCTGAATAACGGATTGATATAGTAGCCCAAAGCCGCGTCCAACGCCCGGCCAGAGGCAATCGACCAGACATAGATCCCCCAATTCACCGAAATCAGCGCCGCAGTGATACAGGCCATGCCCAGCATCCGGGGATTTTTCAGCGCCGCCTGCAGATCCCGTGTCCGCCGCAGGATGAGCAGAAGCGCCCCAGCGACGGGCACTGACCAGATTACCCGGTGGGAAACAACTTCAGCTGCGGGAATGTGCGACAGCGCTTTCATGTAAAGCGGCAAAAATCCCCACATCAGGTAGGCCGCAATGGCAAAAGCCAACCCGCGGGGCGTGTCTGTGTTTTCGAAGGCCGGCTGTGTCATGCGAAAGTTCCTGTCCAGGACACTGTTATGGCTGGTTTTTACCGGGTTGAAACTTTGTTTTCTGTGATAACGGGTATTCGCTGCCTTTATGGGGCCGCCGGCATGCCCTTCCGGACTCATTACGCAACAAAACGGCCCCGGAAACCGGGGCCGCAGTGCAAATCGGGGCAAGCAGTTTGGGCTAAAACCGCCCGTCAGGCTTCAAGCGACCGGCGCAGCATCTCCACGTCTTCGGCGATCTGGCCGTCAGTGGTCTTCAGCTCCTCGATGCGCTTCACACCATGCATGACTGTGGTGTGGTCGCGCCCGCCAAAACGGCGGCCGATTTCCGGCAAGCTGCGGCTGGTCAGCTGCTTGCACAGGTACATCGCCACCTGACGCGGGCGGGCGTAAGAACGCAGGCGCTTGGGGCCGATGATGTCGGACATGCGGATATTGTAGTACTCGGACACCTTGCGCTGGATCTCCTCGACAGTGATCTTTCGCTCGGAGGCCCGCAGCACGTCGGCCAGGCAGTCCTGGGTCAGGTCCATGTCGATCTCGCGGCCTACCAGCGAGGCAAAGGCGAACAGGCGGGTTAGAGCGCCTTCGAGCACCCGCACATTGGTCGAGATGCGGTGTGCCAGGAATTCCAGCACGCCAGCGGCGATGCACAGGTCCGGATAAGTTTTGCGCTGCTGCTCCACCTTGGTCTGCAAGATGCCCAGGCGGAGCTCATAGTCGGTCGGGTGCAAATCCACCACCAAGCCGCACTGCAGGCGGGATTTCACCCGGTCTTCCAGATCCTTGATTTCGCCGGGGGCGCGGTCGGCCGAGATGATGATCTGCTTATTCTGATCCACCAGCGCGTTGAAGGTGTGGAAGAATTCCTCCTGGGTGGAATCTTTGCCGGCGATGAACTGAACGTCATCCACCATCAGCACATCGACGGAGCGGAACAGGTGCTTGAAGTCCATCATCTTGCGCTCGCGCAGCGCTTGCACAAAGCGGTACATGAACTGTTCCGCCGACAGATACAGCACGTTGAGCGACGGGTTCTTTTCCTTCAGCTCCCAGGCTATGGCGTGCATCAGGTGGGTCTTACCCAGACCAACGCCGCCATATAGCACCAGCGGGTTGAAGGTGACCGGGCCGCCTTCGCCAACGCGGCGCGCGGCAGCATGAGCCAGTTCGTTCGGCTTGCCCACGACAAAGCTGTCGAAGGTAAAGCGTGGATCCAGCGGAGCCGCCTGCAGCGCTTCAAGCGTGTCCTTGCCACCCGCCGATGCCGGCACAGCAGCGGGTGCTGTCATCACCGCCACGTCACCCTGTGCGCCGCCATAGACATCAGCCGCTACGGCGGTGTCTGCAGGACGTGCCGGGCTGTTGGCAGCAACCCGGAAGGCCAGGCGCTGGACCGGCTCACCGGACATGGCCAGCTCATGCAGAATCAGATCCGCAAAGTTCTGGCTGACATAGTTCCCCATGAAATTCGTCGGCACCTTGAAGACAGCAACGCCGCCGTCCACGGTGTCAAACTCCAATGGCTCAATCCAGGTTGTGAAATTGTTCTGGCCGACCGTCTTCAACAGCCGGTTTCTGAGCTGTCCCCATTTTTCTTCTGTCATGCTGCGCCTCACGCGTCCCCAAAAAAGCAGCGGCCCCTTGGCCGGGCCAATTCTATTCTATCTTACCCCCAACCACCCGGGAGGCATTCACGCACAGGGGTTATGTGTGCGGACCAGCAGTGGCCGCATTACCCGAAGGCTGAAAGTTCGCACAAAACAGCAAAAACAGCCGCAAGAAGCGGCGGATTTGCCGTGACGAACAGTATCGCACACAATTGAGACAAGGCTGCTGTCCTAAACCAAACACAGCAGTGGATCCCGGTCAGAACAACGCACGTATGTGCCGTCTGTACCGGATAACCTGGCAACCTTGATGCCCGTCAAGATTGCCGCAAGCAGCCTGTCCCCCCAGCGAGTGAATCGCTGTCCTATTGGTAGCAATTCGAGGGGGGCGGCAGCAACGAAACTATGATGTTGACTCTGCCTTTGGCGACAAAGAATCTCTCGCGCCTGCAGAACACCGCCGAGGGTTTTCCAAAAAAACAAGGCGCTGCAATCTGCAGCGCCCTGACAACTTTTCAACTCTGCTTGAGCTTGCCTAGCAGCGCGAATCTCAGGCCAGTGCCTTCACGCGTGCGGACAGGCGCGAGATTTTGCGGGAAGCGGTGTTTTTGTGGTACACACCCTTGGTAACACCGCGCATCAGCTCGGGCTGAGCAGCGCGCAGAGCTGCGGTCGCAGCTTCTTTGTCGCCGGAAGCGATAGCTTCTTCAACTTTACGCAGGTAGGTGCGGATGCGCGAACGACGGGCTTTGTTGACGGCAAAGCGCTTTTCGTTCTGACGTGCGCGCTTCTTGGCCTGGGGCGAATTTGCCATGGTGTTTGACCTTATCTCGGGTTCTGTTTCTATCGGACGCAATGCCAGCCAAACCCGGGTCACTAAACCGGTGTGATTCTAGCCAGAGCGGGCTGCACGCGCATGTATGGGGCGGCATTTATCCAATCCGGTGCAGAATTGCAAGGGCGCTGGCCCGGAAAGCAAAACGGCGGGCCCATCCGCCCGCCGCCCTGTTACTTTAATCGCAAGCTGGACTCACTTGTCCCGGAACTGCGCCTCACGCTTTTCCAGAAAGGCGGCCATGCCTTCTTTCTGGTCTTCGGTGGCAAACATCGAGTGGAATACCCGGCGCTCGAACAGCAGCCCCTCGTTCAGCGGCAGCTCGTAAGAGCGGTTCACCGTCTCCTTGACTGCCATCGCTGTCAGCAGCGATTTTTCGGCGATCTTCTGTGCCGCTGCGGTGGCTTCCTCGATCAGCTTCTTGGCCGGCACCACGCGCGACACCAGGCCGGCGCGTTCGGCTTCCTCGGCGTTCATGAAGCGGCCGGTGAGGTTCATATCCATCGATTTGGACTTGCCCACAAACCGGGTCAGACGCTGTGTGCCGCCAATTCCTGCAACGACGCCCAGATTGATCTCAGGCTGGCCGAATTTGGCAGTCTCAGCAGCGATAATGAAATCGCACAGCATCGCCAGCTCGCAGCCGCCGCCCAGCGCATAACCGGCCACCGCCGCGATCACCGGCTTGCGAATGGCAGAGATCCGGTCATTGGCATCGGCAAACAGGTTCGTGGAGAACACTTCGGTAAAGCTCATCTCCGACATCTCTTTGATGTCGGCACCGGCGGCAAAGGCCTTTTCCGAACCGGTCAAAACGATGCAGCGCACCTTGTCGCTGGCATCGGCCTCCTCCAAAGCGGCGCACAACTCACCGATAAGTTCTTTGTTGAGCGCGTTCATCGCCTCTGGGCGGTTCAGTTTTATGAGGCAAACGTGGTCCTGCACATCGACGTTGATCGTCTCGTAGGCCATGATTTCTCTTTCGGTTGTTCCGTTCAAATCCGAGTCCTTACCAAAAGGGGCACTCTGATCAAGCTATCTTTGGCACTTTACACAGTAGAAGGTGGAGCGTCCGGACTGAGTGATTCTGGCAATTGACCCGGTGCAACCCGCACGGCGGCAAGGTTCGCCCTCGCGCCCGTAAGCATCGAAAGAATGTTGAAAATATCCAAGTTCACCAGAGGCTTGCCGAAAATCCTTGAGCGACGATCCGCCTGCACGGATGGCATCCTGCAACACTTCCCGGATGATCGGAACCAGCGCCGCAACCCGATGCGCGGCAATCTGCCCAGCCTTGCGGCGTGGCGAAATTCCCGCACGGAACAAAGCTTCGCAGACGTAAATGTTACCAAGGCCAGCAATGATTCCCTGATCCAGTAATGCAGATTTCACCGGCGTGTTGCGACCCTGGAAGGCGGCAACCAGATGATCCTCGTGAAAATCATTGCCCAGCGGCTCCGGCCCCAGCACCGCCAGCAGTTTGTGGGACTCGGCAGTCGCCGTCTCCAGCAGATCCATCGCCCCGAACCGGCGCGGATCGTTGAAGGTGATGCGGGCGCCGTTGTCCATATCCAGAACCACATGATCGTGCTTTACTGCTTGAGGGTGCTCATGCGTGAACTGCCCCAGCGGATCACCCGACACCGTCATCCGGCCCGACATGCCAAGGTGTATGAGCAATGTCTCATCCGTATCGAGGTCGGCAAGAATGTACTTCGACCGCCGCCGCAGCCCATTGACCCGCGCACCGGTCAGCCGCTCGGCCATCCGCTCCGGAAACGGCCAGCGCAGGTCCGGCCGGTTCACAGCCGCATTTGTGATCACCGCCCCCTCCATCGCAGGCGCCAATCCGCGTTTCACTGTCTCGACCTCGGGCAATTCTGGCATTACACCCCTCCTGAACCAACGGGCCGCATTGTGCCTGCCCTCCAGCGCCTTATAACAAGGGCGGAATTCAGCAAACGGCAAGCCTCATGAGCGATAGCAGCGACAACACCACCCATTTCGGGTTCGAAACCGTCCGCGAGGAGGAAAAGGCCGGCCGCGTGCAGGGGGTCTTCAACTCGGTCGCCTCAAAATACGACATCATGAACGACGTGATGAGCGTCGGCATCCACCGGGTCTGGAAAGACGCGATGATGGACTGGCTGGCGCCGCGCCCCGGTCAGCGGCTCTTGGATGTGGCGGGCGGCACCGGCGACATTTCCTTCCGCTTCCTGAAGCGCGCAGGGTCCGGTCATTCCACTGTGTTCGACCTTACCCGCCCGATGCTGGAGGAAGGCCGCAAACGCGCCGAGGCAGAGCAGATGGCGCACAGCCTCGACTGGGTCACCGGCGATGCGATGAAGCTGCCATTCAAGGACAACACTTTCGACGTCTACACGATCTCCTTCGGCATCCGGAACGTAACCCGCCCGCAGGAGGCCCTGAACGAGGCTTACCGGGTGCTGCGCCCCGGCGGGCGGCTGATGGTGCTGGAGTTCTCGCAGCTGCCGAATGACGGGCTGCAAAAGCTTTATGACCTCTACTCCTTCAATGTGATTCCGCGGATGGGGCAAATGATTGCCGGCGATTACGACAGCTACCAGTATCTGGTGGAATCGATCCGCAACTTCCCCGATCAGGAGACTTTCCTCGGAATGCTGCGCAAAGCAGGCTTTGAAAACGCCAAGTACCGCAACCTGTCGCTGGGCATCGCCGCCCTGCATTCCGGCTGGAAGATCTGACCTATGCGCGGTCCCCACAACATTCTGCGCCTGATCCGCACAGGCGCCACTTTCGAGCGCACCGGCGCCATGCATTCGGTGCTGGAGGCGTTTGAGGCCCCCAGGCCCCTGCGTATCCTCGCCCGCACCCTGGGCTGGCCTTTCAAATGGCTGGGCTACAAGGGCGATCCCGCGATGCCGCCCGAAACCCGCGCGCTGAACGCCCTGGGGCCTGCCTATATCAAATTCGGGCAGGTTCTTTCGACCCGGCCCGATGTGGTGGGCAAGGATCTCGCCCGCCAATTGCGGGTGCTGCAGGATAAGCTGCCGCCGTTCTCCCGCGCCGAGGCGCTGGCCGAAGTGGAAAAAGAACTGGGCCGCCCGGTCTCAGAGGTTTTCTCGGAGTTCAGCGACCCCATCGCCGCGGCCTCCATTGCGCAGGTGCACCGGGCCACCCTGGCGGACTCCGGCGATGAAGTGGCCGTCAAGATACTGCGGCCCGGTATTGAGCGCGCCTTCAACAAGGATGTGGACGCCTTTTACTTCGCTGCCCGTATAGCCGATCTTTTTGCGCCCGGTGCCCGCCGCCTGAAACCGATGGACGTGATCGAGCATTTCGACGGCGTGGTGCAAGGGGAATTGGACCTGCGCCTGGAAAGCGCCGCCGCCTCGGAATTTGCCGCCAATACAGTGAATGACGAAGGTTTCCAGCTGCCTGAGATCCGCTGGGGCTATTCCGCCCGCCGGGTAATGACGATGGGCTGGGCGGACGGCGTTGCGCTGGGTGACAATGACGCGCTGGATGCAGCGGGCCATGACCGCCGGGTGCTGGCCGACCGGGTGCTTTCACTGTTTCTCCGCCACGCACTGCGCGATGGTTTTTTCCACGCCGACATGCATCAGGGCAACATGAAGGTCGCGGCAAACGGTGACATTATCGCCTACGACTTCGGCATCATGGGCCACATTGATGAGTACACCCGCCGGGTCTACGCCGAGATCCTCTATGGTTTCATCAAACGCGACTACAAACGCGTCGCCGAAGTGCATTTCGAGGCCGGTTATGTATCCGCCTCCCACGATGTGGATGAATTCGCCCGCGCCTTGCGCGCGGTGGGAGAGCCGATCTTCGGCATGGATGCCTCGCAGATCTCCATGGGGCGGCTGCTGAACTATCTGTTTGAAGTCACAGAGCGTTTCGGCATGGAAACCCGCACCGAGCTGATCCTGCTGCAACGTACCATGGTGGTGGTCGAAGGCGTCGCCCGCTCGCTGGATCCGCATATCAACATCTGGGAAGCCGCCCAGCCGGTGGTCGAGGATTACATCAAGAAGTCCATCGGCCCGCGCGCCGTGGTTTCCGACCTATTGGACACCGCCAAGGTGATGGCCCGGTTTGGCCCCCGGCTGCCCGCGCTGGTGGAACAGGCGCTGATCGCACAAGCAGCGCAGAACGGGACACAAAAACGCACGCTGAACAGCTGGGTAACCCCGGCTGTTCTAGGCGCAGCCGGCGGAGCAAGCCTCTGTGCCGTTGTTGCCCTGCTGCTGTGAGCGTGCAAACGCCCCAACGGCACGGTCTTCTTTCTGGTCTGAAATACCCCAGGGGTGAGCGCCGCAAGGCGCGAGGGGGCAGCGCCCCCTTCGCTTTCTTTTACAGCCGCTCGATTGCCAATGCGATGCCCTGACCACCGCCGATGCACATCGTGATCAGACCTTTCGATCCGCCGATCCGCTCCAATTCATAAAGCGTTTTCAAGGTGATGATAGCGCCGGTTGCCCCCACCGGATGGCCCAGGGCAATCGCTCCGCCGTTCGGGTTCACCCGGGCAGGGTCCAGCCCCAGTTCCTTGTTCACCGCCAGCGCCTGCGAGGCAAAAGCCTCGTTCGATTCAATGACGTCGAAATCGCCCGCCGACAGGCCGGTCTTTTCGAACAGGTTACGCACCGCAGGAACCGGGCCGATCCCCATCACCTCGGGACGCACACCGGCATGGGCATAGCCCAGGATCCGCGCCTTGGGTTTCAGGCCCGCCTTTTCTGCGGCGGAGGCCGTGGCCAGCACTACCGCCGCCGCACCATCGTTGATCCCGCTGGCATTGCCGGCGGTAACCCGGCCGTCTTTCTGGAACACCGCTTTAAGCCCGCCCAGAACATCCAGAGTGGTGGCTTTGGGGTGCTCGTCCACCTCGAACGGCACCATGTCGCGCTTGACCTTCACCTCAACCGGCGCGATCTGCGATTTGAAATGCCCGGCCTCGATTGCTGCCGCCGCCCGGGTCTGGCTGGTGACGGCAAATTCATCCATCTGGGCGCGGGTAATTCCGTGCTCATCGGCGACGTTCTCGGCTGTAACCCCCATATGGCCTGTGCCGAACGGGCAGTTCAACGCCCCCAGCATCATGTCGAGCGACTTTACATCACCCATCTTCGCCCCCCAGCGGCTTTGCTGGAGGATATAGGGGCTGCGCGACATGTTTTCGGCGCCGCCGGCCAGCGCGAACTCCGCATCGCCCATAGCAAGAGATTGAAAGGCTGATATAATTGCCTGCACGCCGGAACCGCAAAGCCGGTTCACGTTCATCGCGGGCACCGCATCAGGCACCCCCGCCTGCATCGCTGCAACCCGGCTCAGGTACATGTCGCGCGGCTCGGTGTTGATGATGTGGCCGAATACGGCGTGGCCGATTTGCCCGCCCTCAACGCCAGAGCGCTCCAGTGCTGCTTTTGATACGGTTGTGGCCAGATCAATCGGTGCAGTACCTGCCAGCGCGCCGCCAAATGTGCCGATGGCGGTGCGGGCGCCGTCCAGAATCACGATATCAGTCATTGTCTTTCTCCTCACTCCTGCGTTGCCGCCATTATGCGCCCGCAGCATGACCCTGTCTGCCGGGACGTGCCGTCATGGAAACGCCGCGTAACTCCCCGTGCACCGCCACTGCGCAACATTCCGAAATACCGCAGGATTTGACAAATCCTGCCTGACGGCGCAGAGAATCCGTCATGACGGAAAACACAGACGATATCCTGACCCTGCTGCCCGCCCGCCTGAAAGAGGCCCGCCGCACCCAAGGGCTGAGCCTGGAGGCGGTGGCGAATCTCTCTGGCGTCAGCCGTTCCATGGTAAGCCAGATTGAGCGCGGCGAAAGCTCCCCCACCATCGCAACACTGTGGAACCTGACCCGTGCGCTGCAGGTGGATTTTGCCGGGCTGCTGGAAACAGGGGACATGAAAGACCGGATTGAGGTTCTGCGCGCAACAGATGTGCCCAAGATCGAGAATATGGGCCAAGGATGCCGAATCCGCATTCTGTCGCCGCCAGAGGACGCCGGCGGGCACGAGGTCTATGATATCCGTTTCGACAAGGGCGGTGCACTGATCAGCCAGCCCCACACCCGCGGCACAGTGGAGCAGTTGACCGTTCTAGAAGGCGAAATCGCACTTTCTTCGGGCAATGCCAACAACTTGCTGCAAACAGGCGACACTGCCCGTTATGCCGCTGATGTTGCGCATTCGGTCACCGCCCCCGAGGGGCCGGCGCGGGTGTTTCTTATTGTGAAAACCGCTTGAGGTATGCCCTCAAGCCCGGCTGCACCCGTTGTTTCAATATCAATCCAGGCATTGGCAGACCTTTCACACAGGCGGGAGAGTTCGGGTTTGAGCCGGATCTTTTTAGCTGAACCGGCGTAAACGCACCGGCAAGAAAGCCCCTCTCTCCACCTTTCCGGAACAAAGCCCTTGAAAGACTCACGGCATCGGACCATATGTGGATCGCTAACGTTATTCTTGTCGATCCACTGTCTCCCGCTTTGCGGCGTTTTCAGTCTCTCGATCCAGACCGACTACGCCAGGCTGCCGCACTTCCGCGGGCAGCAATTATTAGGAGACTACGGATATGGCCACCGGCACCGTAAAATGGTTCAACACCACTAAAGGCTTCGGCTTCATCGCACCCGACGGCGGCAGCAAAGATGTGTTCGTGCACATCTCCGCTGTTGAGCGTTCCGGCCTGACCGGCCTGGCGGACAACCAGAAAGTCACTTTCGACATCGAGCCCGGCCGTGACGGCCGCGAGTCGGCTGTGAACCTGGCGCTGGCATAAGCTTTTAAGCTTAGCAGTTCTGAAACGCGGTCCCTGCAAAGGGGCCGCGTTTTTTTGTGCCTGCCATTCGGACACAAAGGGACAGTCAGCCCTTGTTTTTGTCATCCCAAGGCGCAGGCTCCCACAGCTCCACCTTGTTGCCTTCCGGGTCCATGATCCAGGCAAAGCGGCCATTCTCATGGGCGTCAGGCCCTTTCAGAATGGGAATATCTGCGGCCGTCAGCTGTGCAACCATGCCGTCCATGTCATCAACCCGGTAGTTAATCATAAAGCCCGAGGTACTGGGATCGAACCAAGTCCCGTGCTGATCAGCAGCGGCCCATACGGTGAGGCCGCCGTCGCCGGCCTTGTCATCCTGCCACTTGAGGACGGCGCCGCCGAAATCCGCCAGCTCCAGCCCCAGATGGTCGCGGTACCATTCTGCCAGCTCAGTGGCGCCGCCGCGCGCCTTGATGAAGACTCCGCCGATACCCGTGATGCGTGCCATGACTGTTTCCTCCCTGTTTTGGGATGAGATAGTCCGGCCGGGTGGAATTTCAGCCTTCAAATCCGGTTTCACGGAATTTTTTCCGCCATACTGAAATCCTGTATTTCGGAAACGCATCCGCTATGATAGACACGCGACTCGAGACACCCAGGGAGCCAGCTCATGTCCAACGCATTTCTGACCGACATCTCCAATACGCTTGCCCAGATCGAGGCTGAGGGACTGTACAAACGTGAGCGAATGATCACCTCCCCCCAAGCGGGCGGGATCACGGTTGGCGGCCGCGAGGTGATCAACCTCTGCGCCAACAACTATCTGGGTCTGGCCAACCACCCTGCCCTCATCAACGCCGCCAAAGACGCGATGGAGCCAAAAGGATTCGGCATGGCCTCAGTCCGGTTCATCTGCGGCACCCAGGACATTCACCGGGAGCTGGAGCAGCGGCTGGCCAAATTCCTCGGCAAGGATGACGCAATCCTGTTTGCCGCCTGTTTCGATGCCAATGGCGGGCTGTTCGAGCCGCTGCTGGGGCCGGAGGATGCGATTATCTCGGACTCGCTGAACCATGCGTCGATCATCGACGGGGTACGCCTGTGCAAGGCCAAACGCTATCGCTATCTGAACAGCGACATGAACGATCTGGAGGCCTGGCTGAAACAGGCGCGCGAGGACGGGGCGCGGCACATCATGATTGCCACCGACGGGGTGTTCTCGATGGACGGGTATCTGGCCAAGCTGCCGGAGATCCGGGCGCTGGCGGATAAATACGATGCTGTGGTGATGGTGGATGACTGCCACGCAACCGGCTTTATGGGCGCAACGGGAGCCGGCACGCCGGAGCATTTCGGGGTGGACGTGGATATCGTCACCGGGACATTGGGCAAAGCACTTGGGGGGGCCATCGGCGGTTACATCGCCGGGCCGCAGCCAGTGATCGACCTGCTGCGGCAGCGGGCGCGGCCCTATTTGTTCTCCAATTCGCTGCCGCCATCAATTGTTGCTGCCGGGCTGGAAGCGATCCGGCTGGTCGAAGAAGGGGACGGGCTGCGGGCGCAGCTGTTCGAGAATGCGAAGTACTGGCGGGCGGGCTTGGAAAACCTCGGCTTTGACCTGTTGCCGGGTGAGCATCCGATCATCCCGGTGATGCTGGGAGAGGCGCAGCTGGCGCAGGATATGGCGGCGCGGCTGTTTGACGAGGGCGTCTATGTCTCCGGCTTCTTCTTCCCCGTCGTGCCGCGCGGTCAGGCGCGGATCCGCACCCAGATGAATGCGGCGCTGACGCGGGATGAGCTGGACCGGGCATTGGCCGCCTTTGGCAAGGTCGGCAAGGAATTGGGGATTGTGTCATGAGCCGGCCGAACACGATGAAGGCGCTGGAGAAGAGCCATCCGCAGGAAGGTCTGTGGATGGTTCAGGCGCCGGTGCCGGAGATCGGCCCGGACGAAGTGCTGATCAAGATCAGGAAGACCGGCATCTGCGGCACCGACATCCACATCTGGAACTGGGATGAGTGGGCCTCGCACACCGTGCCGGTGCCAATGATTACCGGGCATGAATTTGCGGGCGAAATCGTCGAGATCGGGCGCAATGTCACCGATTTGGCCTTGGGGCAGCGCTGCTCCGGCGAGGGGCATCTGATCAAGACGGACTCGCGCCAGAGCCGCGCCGGCAAATTCCATCTGGATCCCGGAACCCGCGGCATCGGGGTGAATGAGCAAGGCGCCTTTGCCCAGTATCTGAAACTCCCGGCCTTTAACGTGGTGCCGCTGCCGGAGGAAATCCCGGATGAGATCGGCGCCATTTTGGACCCTTTGGGCAATGCTGTGCATACGGCGCTCAGCTTTGATCTGCTGGGTGAAGACGTGCTGATTACCGGCGCAGGCCCCATTGGCATCATGGCGGCGGCGGTGGCGAAACATGCCGGCGCGCGCCATGTGGTGATCACCGATATCAACCCGGACCGCCTGACACTGGCGGAACATGTGGTTCCGGCAGTGCGCGCGGTGAACGTGGCGCAGGAAGACTTGCAGGATGTGGTGCGCGAGTTGGGCCTGAAACAGGGGTTTGATGTCGGGCTGGAAATGTCCGGCTCGCAAGCGGCATTGGATCAGATGGTCGAAGCGCTGGTGATGGGCGGCAAGATTGCCCTGTTGGGCATTCCGCCGGGAAAATCGCCGGTCGACTGGTCGCGCATCGTGTTCAAGGCTGTCACCATCAAGGGCGTCTATGGGCGCGAAATGTTCGAGACCTGGTACAAGATGATCGCGATGTTGCAGAACGGGCTGGATGTGAGCCGGGTCATAACCCACCGCTTTGGCGTCGATGACTTTGCCGAGGGTTTTGCGGCGATGAAATCCGGGTCCAGCGGCAAGGTAGTGCTGGACTGGGGCTGAGGATTGGTTGAGGGGGCTTTGCCCCCTCGCGCCGCTGGCGATCACCCCCAGGACATTTTGAGCCCGAAGAAGAAGGGAAAACTAAGGGATCAGCGGCTGGCGGCCGTTTTCCGTGAGCTGCCAGCAGTTGCGGCCTTCGAAGATGGCGGCACTGAGCGGGCGGCCGTAGCCGGCGCCGCTGTCCAGGTTGATGCGGTTGCCGTAATGGCTGGGGCAGTCCACTGGTGTATGGCCATGCACAATCAGTTTCGGGTGCTTACCAGTGTGGTCATGGAACGGCTGCCGGATCCAGACCAGATCGTTCTCTTTCTGCCGGGCCAGCGGTACACCGGGAACGATTCCGGCGTGCACAAAGGCCAGATCAGGCGTCTCGTAGAGGGGCGTGAGGCTGCGCAGGAATTCTGCGTGACGCAGGGGAATCACCTCTTTGGCTTGTGCATGCAAATCGTCGAGCCGGGTGCGGTCCTTGAATGTCAGCCCGTAACTGGCAAGGGTTTCAGTGCCGCCGATCCGCTCATGCAGCCAGTGGTAGCCGATCAGAAGATGCGGGTCATGGCGCGGAATGTCCTCCATGAACCATTCAAACATCCGGTCGTGGTTCCCCTTCAGGCAGATCCAGTCCCGGCCCTCCTCCTGGCTTGCGATCAACCGTTCGATCACCCCGCGGCTGTCCGGGCCGCGGTCTGTGTAATCGCCCAGAAAGACAACCCGTGCGTCCGGGCCGCCGTCGGCCTCGATCCGGGCCAAAGCCTCCTCCAGCATGGCAAGCTGGCCGTGAATGTCACCGATCGCGTAAAGGGGGGCGGTCATGGCATAGTCCTATGATTGAAGAAGCCCGGATAAGAAAACGCCGCCCTTATAACCGGGCGGCGTTCCTGATTGAACCAGTTACGTCTTCAGCACTTAGGCTACATCGAATGCCAGCGGCTTGACCTGGTTGAACAGCCCGGTTTCGGCCAGTTTGGCGCGGACCTCGGCGGGCACTTCGTCATCTACATAAAGCAGTGCGATGGCTTCGCCGCCAGCTTCGGAGCGGCCCAGGGTGAAGTTGGCAATGTTCACATCGCTTTCACCCAGGGTGTGGCCCAGGGTGCCGATGATGCCAGGCACGTCCTCGTTGGTGGTGTACAGCATATGCGCACCGACCTCGGCCTCGATATTGATGCCCTTGATCTGGATAAACCGCGGCTTGCCATCGGAGAACACGGTGCCAGCCACCGAGCGTTCGCGCTTGGAGGTCACTGCGGTCACCTTGACATAGCCGTCGAAGGTGCCGGATTTGTCCTGGTTTGTGGTCGATATCTGGATGCCGCGCTCCTTGGCGACCACCGGGGCGGACACCATGTTCACCTCGGGGTTGGCGCGTTTCATAATACCGGCAATCACCGCACAGTTCAGCGCGTCCAGGTTCATCTCCGAAGCGGCACCGTCATAGAGGATGTTGATCGCCTTGATCGGTTCATCCGTCATCTGGCCAACGAAGCTGCCCAGGTGATCGGCCAGCTTGATCCAGGGGCCCATGACCTTGGCTTCTTCCGCCGTCACCGAGGGCATGTTGAGCGCGTTTTCCACCGCGCCGGTCAGCAGGTAGTTGGACATCTGCTCAGCCACCTGCAGAGCGACGTTTTCCTGCGCCTCGGTCGTGGCGGCACCCAAATGCGGAGTGCAGACCACGTTGGGCAGGCCGAAGAGCGCGTTTTCCTTGGCCGGTTCCACCGAGAACACGTCGAAGGCCGCACCCGCCACATGGCCGGAGGTCAACAATTCTGCCAGCGCGCCTTCGTCCACCAGGCCGCCGCGGGCGCAGTTGATGATGCGCACGCCCTTCTTGGTCTTCTCCAGGTTTTCCTTGGACAGGATGTTGCGGGTCTGATCGGTCAGCGGCACATGCAGGGTGATGAAATCGGCACGGGACAGCAGCTCGTCCAGCTCCACCTTTTCGACGCCCATCTTGTCGGCTTTCTCAGTGCTCAGGTAAGGGTCATAGGCCACCACCTTCATCTTGAGGCCGCGGGCGCGGTCGCAGACGATGCCGCCGATGTTGCCGGCGCCGATCACACCCAGGGTCTTGGCGGTCAGTTCGGTGCCCATGAACTTGGACTTCTCCCACTTGCCGGCATGGGTGGAAGCGGAGGCCTCGGGCAGCTGGCGAGCGGTTGCGAACATCATGGCGATGGCGTGTTCGGCGGTGGTGATCATGTTGCCGAAGGGCGTGTTCATCACAATGACACCGCGCTTGGAGGCGGCTTCTTTGTCGATGTTGTCAGTGCCGATGCCGGCGCGGCCGATCACCTTGAGGTTTGCGGCACTCTCCAGGATCTTTTCGGTCACTTTGGTCGCCGAGCGGATCGCCAGGCCGTCATACTGGCCGATGATTTCCGCCAGTTTTTCCTTGTCCTTGCCCACATCGGGCAGGAAATCGACGTCGATGCCGCGGTCGCGGAAGATCTGCACGGCAGCTTCGGACAGTTTATCAGAGATGAGGACTTTGGGAGCCATATTTGTGGTCCTTTTCATACGGGGGCCTGTGCGGCCTGATATTGTGAAGGGTCCCCCCTTGGGGGATCCGGGGCATGCGCCCCGGAGCAGAGCCGAATTCAGGCGGCTTCAGTCTGGAGGGCGATCTCAGCCTCGAAGGCCCATTTGATCCAAGGCATCAGCGCAGCCACATCAGTGGTTTCAACCGTGCCGCCGCACCAGATCCGCAGGCCCGCAGGCGCGTCGCGATAGGCGCCGATGTCATAGGCTGCGCCTTCATTTTCCAGCCGTTTGGCCACGGCTTTGGCAAACGCTGCACCGTCCTGGATGCGCTCATCAGTGAACTTGAGGCAAACACTGGTGTTGGAGCGGTATTCCGGCTGTTCAGCCAGGAACGCGATCCAGGGATTGTCCTGCACAAAGCTTTGCACTGCGGCGAGGTTGGCATAGGCGCGTTCGCGCAGGCCTTCCATACCGCCAACCGAGCGCGCCCAGTCCAGCGCCAGCAGGTAATCCTCAACCGCCAGCATCGAGGGAGTGTTGATGGTGGCGCCCTGGAAAATGCCGTCGATCAGCTTGCCGCCCTTGGTCAGGCGGAAGATCTTCGGCAGCGGCCAGGCGGGGGTGTAGCTTTCCAGCCGTTCGACAGCGCGGGGGGAAAGGATGATCATGCCGTGCGCCGCTTCGCCGCCCAGCACCTTCTGCCAGGAGAAAGTGGTCACATCCAGTTTATCCCAGGGCAGGCGCTGCGCAAAGGCTGCCGATGTGGCATCGCAGATGGTCAGTCCTTCGCGGTCCGCCGGGATCCAGTTGCCGTTGGGAACCCGCACGCCGGAGGTCGTGCCGTTCCAGGTGAAAACGACGTCATTGGAGAAATCGACAGAGGCGAGGTCCACGATCTGGCCGTAATCGGCGGTCTTGACGGTGGCGTCCAGTTTCAGCTGCTTCACCGCGTCGGTGACCCAGCCAGAACCGAAGCTTTCCCAGGCCAGCATCTCGACGCCGCGGGCACCCAGCAGGTTCCACATTGCCATCTCAACAGCGCCGGTATCCGACGCCGGGACAATGCCGATCTTGTAGTCAGCAGGGATGTTCAGAATTTCGCGGGTGCCTTCGATCGCCGCCTTCAGGCGCTCCTTGCCCACTGCCGCACGATGCGACCGGCCCAGCGGCGCACCGGCAAGTTTGGCAACATCAAACACAGGAGGTTTGGCACAGGGGCCAGAAGAAAAACGCGGATTGGCCGGCCGCGATGCCGGTTGTGCAATAGCCATCAATGCTATCCTTCCAGATAAGCGCCCCTCGTTGGGGAGGGGTGTCCCGCCACCAGAGCTAGGGCGCTGCAGCGCGGCATGCAACAGGAAAGTCGGGGAAATACGGCCATACACACTCTTTTTGCGACACGTTTTTCCACCATCGGAAACAGGCGTCCCGAATTCGCTGCTGGCGGCCCGCCTTATAACGCCCCCTGTTTTTCACAGCATCGAGCAGGCTGGCCGATCCCGCGGCGTGCCGTTATGACAAGACGAACCCCGATGAAACGGAGCCTGCCGATGTTTGCTGCCACCCTGCTTTGCAATCCTGACCGCCCGGTTCTGGAACCTGCGCTGATCGAATCACTGCGCAATGCCTGGGGCGGTGGCGAGGCCGTCTGGCTGGCGCCGGGCGCAGCGGCTGAGTTTTCACTGAAGCAGATGCCGGACAACCGGTGGAACGTCTGGGAGGACCTGCAGAAGCTGGGCGTGGATCTGGTCATTCAGCCCAGCGCCGGGCGCAAGAAGAAGATGCTGCTGGCCGATATGGACTCCACCATGATCCAGCAGGAGTGCATTGACGAGCTGGCAGAAGAAGCGAGCGTTGGCGCACGGGTCAAGGATATCACCGCACGGGCAATGAACGGCGAGCTGGATTTTGAAGGCGCGCTGACCGAGCGGGTCGGGCTGCTGAAAGACCTGCCGGAAACGGTGATCGGCAAGGTGCTGGCCGAGCGCATCACTTACATGCCCGGCGGCAGGCATTTGCTGGCCACGATGAAGGCAGAGGGCGCTTATGCGGCGCTGGTGTCGGGCGGGTTCACGGCGTTCACCGCACAGGTGGCGGCAGAGCTGGGGTTTGACGAAAACCGCGCCAATACCCTGACCGTGGAAGACGGCAAGCTGACCGGAGAGGCAGGCCGGCCGATATTGGGCCGGGAAGCCAAGGTGGAGGCCCTGGAGCAGATAACCGCCCGGCTGGGGATTGGCGAGGCGGATGTCATTGCGGTTGGTGACGGCGCCAATGATCTGGGGATGCTGAAACGCGCAGGCGCCGGGGTGGCGCTGCATGCCAAACCTTCGGTCGCGGCGGAATGCGACATCCGCATCAACCACGGTGACCTGACTGCGCTGCTGTACATCCAGGGCTACGGTCGCGACGATTTCAAAGGCTGATCAATCACATGCTTGAAGTGGGGATCGAAACCCTGCTGCTGTTGCTGGCGGCCGGATTTGTTGCGGGTTTCATTGACGCGCTTGCCGGTGGCGGCGGATTGGTGACATTGCCTGTACTGCTGCTGGCGGGGGCCAGCCCGGTCACAGCCTTGGCGACGAACAAGATCCAGGGGCTGTTCGGAGCGGCGACTGCAGCGGCCAGCTATGCCCGGGCTGGACACGTTGATCTGAAATCGCAGCGTAAACCTGCGCTGATCGCCTTTGCCGCGTCTCTCGCGGGCGCCTTTCTGGTGACCTTCCTGCCCACCCAGTGGATCCGCCTGTTCCTGCCGGTGCTGCTGATAGCCATCGCTGTTTTCTTTGCGGTCAAGAAAGGGCTGGATGATCTAGACCGGCAGCGCCGCCTATCGCCTGCCCTGTTTGCCGCAACAATAGTTCCCTTGTGCGGCGCTTATGACGGGCTGCTGGGGCCGGGGGCAGGCAGTTTCTACATGCTCGCCTTTGTCTCCCTTGCCGGTTATGGCATCCTCAAGGCCACGGCCCATACCAAACTGCTGAACTTTGCCTCCAATGCGGGCGGGCTTGTTGCCTTTTCCTTTTTTGCCACCCCCTGGTGGATCACCGGCCTGCTGATGGGTCTGGCGCAGATTGCCGGCGCGCGTGCAGGGGCCGGGCTTGCAAAGAAGCAAGGCGCGAAGCTGATCAAGCCGCTGCTGGTACTGACTTCAATTACGCTGGCAGCGAAACTTCTTTGGGACATGCGGTGATCTGCTGACCCGCACCTGCCGGCGCCGGGCTTTGGGCCGCGCGGTTTTGAAATGCTGAATACGGGTCTATTGCACCCATATGTCTACTATCAAATTTTTAACCTGACACTTAATTAACAAAAGTGATAATAAGAGATATGATACCGATTCTGAAATCATTTGCCGCGTTGTCGGATGAAACCCGTATGTCGATCGTCGACCAGCTGATTGCAAAAGGCGAGCTGCCTGCAGGCGATCTGGCACCGGGTGCGGGCATTTCCGCACCTGCGATCTCGCGCCATCTGAAGGTGCTGCGCGAGGCCGGGCTGGTCACCCAGCGCGCCGATGGCACCAAGCGGCTTTACTCCGCCCGGCCCGAAGGCCTGCGGATGATTGCCGATTGGACCCAGTCCCGGCGCGCCTTCTGGGAGGGCGGTCTGGACCGGCTGGAGGCGGCTTTAATGGCAGATGACACCTGATGGAGGAAACCGCATGAGTGATCTGCAGCTGCAACGGGTGTTTCCTGTCAGTCCGGAAAAGCTGTTCGCCTGGGTGACCACCCCGGACAAGCTGCTGAAGTGGTGGGGCCCGGAGGGGGTGCATATCCCGGAACATGATCTGGACCTGAGCCGCACCGGCCCTTGGTATTCCGTCATGCAGAACAGTGACGGCCAGCGGTTTCATGTCTCGGGCCAAGTGACCCATGTGGATGGGCCGAAATCCGTCGGCTTCACCTGGGCCTGGCACGAGGAGGACGGAACCCGCGGTGCCGAAAGCCATGTGACCTTTACAATTTCTGCCACCGAAAACGGCGCCATGCTGCTGATTGACCACCGGGATCTGGACGGCAGTGAGATTGCATCGCGCCACGAACAGGGCTGGACCTCGACCCTGCGTAAGCTGGAGGCGCAACTGGCCGAAAGCCCCTGAACAGGAATTCATCGCAACCAAGGGAGAAGATCTATGCCACAGTTCATTTTTGCCTATCACGGCGGCAAGAAGCCCGAGAGCGAAGCAGAAGGCGCCAAGGAGATGGAGGCCTGGAAGAACTGGATGGGGTCGATGGGCGAAGCACTGAAGATCCCCGGAGCGCCGGTTGGCATGTCCAAAACCGTCAGCGCCGGAGGGGTCGTGGACAATGGCGGCGCCAATCCGCTTTCGGGCTACACGGTGGTCGAAGCGGCCGACCAGGATGCTGCCTGCGAAATGGCCAAGGGCTGCCCGATGGTGGTGAGCGGCAACGGTTCAGTCGAAGTGGCCGAGATCATCGACATGGAAATGTAGGCTGCATGCCCCGGGGCCGGCCCGGGGCAGCTATTTTCAGAACAGCAGTTCGGCTGCCGGGCGGATAGATCCGCACTCCAGCCCGCGGCGGCTGTAAAGTGTTTTGTTCATGTATTTGCGGGTTTCCGGATGCTCAGCCTCCAGCACACCAAGGCTGACCATCAGCGCGGCAATTGCGCATTCACTGGCGCGGGTGGCGCCGTCGGTTATCTTCACGGCTACACCCATTTTCTGTTCAGGAAGGATCGCGATGAACACCGCTTCGGCGCCGGTCTTGATCGCGGCCTTACCGCCCATGGCCCGCATCAGGTTGGTGCAGCAGCGGGTTTCGCCTGCGACCAATTCGGGATGCGCCATCATTGCCGCGACCAGCTGCTGCGCCGCTTGCGATGCGCGGTCAGAGCGGTCTGCAGCACTGGCAAACCAAGCCATGGACCGTGCGAGGCCAGATACGGTGGTGGCAAAATTCGGCGCTGAGCAGCCGTCGATGCCATAGCCGGGACTATCCTGCCCGGTGGTTTCCTCAAACGCCGCCAAACAGGCCTGCTGCACCGGGTGATCAATTTCGATATACTCGGCCCCTGCCCCCAGATATTGCGTCAGGGTCAGAAAGCCCGCGTGTTTGCCAGAGCAATTGTTGTGAACCTGGCAGGGGCTGTTGTCGGTCTTGATCAGCTCATTGCGGGCCGGGATGTCGTCTGGCAATTGCGTGCCGCAGCGGAAGTCGTCATCGCCAAGGCCCAGCTGATTCAGCCAGGTATTCACCCGCTCGGTATGGATATGCGCGCCGTTGTGGGACGCACAGGCAAGCGCCAGCTGTTCGGACGTCAAACCATAGCGCGCGGCAGCGCCGGAGGTGATCAGCGGCAGCGCCTGGATCATCTTGGCCGAGCTGCGCGGGTAGATCACCCCATCCGGATCCCCCCAGCTGCGCACCACCTTGCCCGTGTCATCACAAATGACGGCATGACCCAGATGCAGGCTCTCCAGCAGCGGACCCCGCCAGACTTCGGCCATGGGCACAGGTTTCGGCATGATATCTCCCCTCATGTTTGCGTGCAGAATTCTGGGCGAAATCCTGCCAAAACGCACTTTCGCCCGTGGTGCAAGTTACGTTAGTGTGCTTGTGTAGCGCAAGCGAGGGGATCGGGATCAGACGGCGGCTGAAACGCTGCGGACCCTTTGTTTGGTATTTGAGGTTTAGAGAACAGTCTTGGAGTCGGGACAAATGGCATTGAAACTTGCCCGCGTGGCTGCGGGCCTGTGTCTGGCAGCATTGGCAACCACCGCATCTGCGCAAGCAACGTCGAATAACCGCGTTGCGGCCAAGGTGGACTGGAGCGTCTTTGAAGGCGAAAACCCAAATGAATGCTGGGGGGTTTCCGCACCAAAGGAAACCGTGAACACCCGCGACGGCCGCGTCGTGGCGGTGCGCCGCAGCGAGATCCAGCTGTTTGTCACCTTCCGCAGCAGCGATGCCCCCAAGGGCGAAGTCAGCTTTACCGGCGGCTACCCCTTTGCGCCGGGCTCCACTGTGAACATGGCCATCGGCGAGTCCGAATTCGAACTGTTCACCGAGGGCGAATGGGCCTGGCCGGCCACGCCTGCGGATGATGCCAAGATTGTCACCGCCATGAAACGCGGCGCAAATGCGGTGCTGACCGCGCGCTCCGCCCGGGGCACCCAAACCAAGGACAGCTTCTCGCTGCTGGGTTTCACGGCCGCCTTGGATGACGCGGAAAAACGTTGCAGCAAGTAATTTCGGCTGCCTAGCGGAAACACACCAAACCCCGGCCCGTGCCGGGGTTTTCTTGTTTGAGGTCCGCAAGCGGCGTAGCATGTTACGCAGGAGGTGCTTGCCATGCCGAACTCAGCCAGTCTCCCGTGCGCTTGCCTTGCAGTTGCGCTGCTCTTCCCGCCCGCTTTTGCCAACCCGGCGCTGGAATGCGGCGCTGGAACCCGCGAGGAAATCGGATCCTGCGTGGCGGACGATGAAGAAGGGGTGGAAGCCGCACTGCTCAACGCGCTGGAAGCCGCAATGGTCGCCGCTGCAGAGCGCGACAACACCAATGGCGGGACTGCGGTTGAAGCTGCACTGATGCAGAGCCAGACTGCATGGGAAGCGTTCCGGACTGCGCATTGCGCCTTTGCCGGCGAAGCCCATGCAGTACGTGAAGACGCAGGAATTGCAACGCGGGCCTGCTGGACAACCTTGGGCCGCGCCCGGGTCGAGGAACTGGTGCGGTTTTCCAAATAGGCACTGGTCAAATCTGCGGTCTGAAACTTGTGTTCAAGGATTCCTTTTGATCTTCCGCGGGAATCCTATATAGAGCCGCATCCGCCCACCAGCACCGAGGCTAAAGCCAATGACCGCCAGCGCGCCGATCACCCAGGACGTATTGACCCTGCCCCGCAAGGATCCCGAGGGCGGCAAGATCAACCTTGTCGGCCTCACCCGCGAGCGCATGCGCGAGGTGCTGATCGAACATGGCACACCGGAAAAGCAGGCCAAGATGCGGGTCGGGCAGATCTGGCAGTGGATCTATCAATGGGGCAAACGCGATTTCGCGGATATGACCAACCTGGCCAAAGCTTACCGCGCGGAACTGGCGGACACATTCGAAGTCCGCATTCCGGAAGTGGTGAGCAAACAGGTCTCCACCGATGGCACCCGCAAGTATCTGGTGCGCATCAATGGCGGCCATGAGGTCGAGGTCGTCTATATCCCCGAAGACGGCCGCGGCACGCTGTGTATCTCTTCCCAGGTGGGCTGCACCCTGACCTGCTCTTTCTGCCACACCGGCACCCAGAAGCTGGTGCGCAACCTGACCCCGGCCGAGATTGTCGGCCAGGTGATGATGGCGCGCGACGATCTGGAAGAATGGCCGGTGCCGGGCGCGCCCAAGGACGAAACCCGCCTGCTGTCGAACATCGTGCTGATGGGTATGGGCGAGCCGCTGTACAATTTCGACAACGTGCGCGACGCGATGAAGATTGCGATGGATCCCGAGGGCATCTCGCTCAGCCGCCGCCGGATCACCCTGTCGACCTCAGGCGTGGTGCCGGAGATTGCCCGCACCGCCGAAGAAATCGGCTGTCTGCTGGCAATTTCCTTTCACGCCACCACCAACGAGATCCGCGACAAGCTGGTGCCGATCAACAAACGCTGGAACATCGACACGCTGCTGCAGGCGCTGGCGGATTACCCCAAAGTGTCGAACTCCGAGCGGATCACATTTGAATATGTGATGCTGGACGGGGTGAACGACACCGACGCGGACGCGCACCGTCTGATCGAGCACATCAAGCGCTACAATATCCCGGCCAAGATAAACCTGATCCCGTTCAATGAATGGCCAGGCAGCCCGTACAAGCGGTCCTCTAACAACCGTATTCATGCCTTTGCCAATATTGTCTATCAGGCAGGCTATGCCTCGCCGATCCGCAAGACCCGCGGCGATGACATCATGGCGGCCTGCGGCCAGCTGAAATCGGCGACCGAGCGCGCCCGCAAAAGCCGCAAGCAGATTGAGGCCGAAACCGGGTTGAAGTAACCCGGCTCCGGCCCCGGCGCGGCAGGGTCCCCGGCTGCCGTATCAAGTAAACAGGAAGTGGTCCTCGGTGAGCGTGCCGGTATAGCCGGTCAGTTCAATCTCGTGACTGCCGAAATAGTCTATCAGCGTGTTGCCATTAACCTGTGTGATGGTCAGATCGCCGAAATCGTCCACTGAGGTGTCAGAGAATTCGATCCGGTCATTGCCTTTGCCGAAATCCTTGATGACTTCGTCTTCCCAATAATCGGCAGACACGAACACAAAAACATCCGCGTGTTTGCCTCCTGTCAAGACGTCAGACCCTTCACCGCCGACAAGGCGGTCTTTCCCGTTGCCACCGATCAGCCTGTCATCCCCCTGGCCACCGAAAAGCGTATCGCGGCCGCCATTTCCTTTGAGAAAGTCGTCTTCACCGTTGGCGCCTGAATAGTCGGTCTCATCCAAGCCGCCGATCAGTACGTCCGAGCCCTTGCCGCCTGCCAGCCTGTCTTCGCCAAAGCCGCCGGTCAGAGTGTCCGCGCCGCCGCCGCCGAACAGACGGTCATCCGCTTCGCGTCCGATAACAGTGTCATCGCCGCCCTTGGCATAAATCTTGGTATCCTGCCCGGTCGCCAATACAGTTTCTGCTCGGCTGCTGGCCTTGATCACCACGTCGCCCGCCGTATTGGCGTAAGCTCTCCATCCTGCGGTGCTGCCGGTATCGCCATAAAGATGGGTCAGGGCTTGCACATCAAACGTACCCAGCTCCGTGACGTTATACCCGGCATAGTTATAGGTCATCACGGTGTGCTCCTGGTCGTCCAGATGGTCCGCCAGCGTATTGTCACCGTCATGCGGGTGTTCAAGACCCAGTGCATGACCGATCTCATGCAGCACCGTTTCATAGCCATAGGACCCTGGCGCCATATTGCTGCTTTTAATCGCCAGTTCCCCCTCATTGGTGGAATATGAGGTGGACCAGGCAAGATCCGCCCAGCCCGCAGCAGAACCGCCATTGTAGCCAAAGGCGTTGATCATCGCCGGGCCGTCCGTTTCGACAAACAGCAGACCGGACGCCTCTTCGAACTCCGCAAGAGCCAGGCGGAAATAGTCGCGCTGCGTGCTGTTGAAGGACCAATAGCTGCTGGCGCCATAAGGGTCGTCAGCCACACTGCCCAAATCGCTGGTCTCAACAAAGCTGTATGTCACCACGGTTTGAGTACCGGGCTCAGTCAGGCTGTTCCAGCGGAGGCTGCTGTTCGATGTATAGGCTAAAAGCGCCGTGTAATCTGTAACTTCGGACATCAGCCGTCTCCACTATACTGCTACAGGTAAGTTTTTGTTTGTAAATGTGGCCAAGTTTGGACCGTTTCCGGCCTCAAGCCGAGCGAAGAAATGACAATTTTCTGCAATTGGCAAATTCCTGCGCGAAAACCGTCTGATGAAGTCCGGTTTCCCGCCGGTCCTACTGTCCGCGTTACTGCGGCATCACCACGCCTGAGAACTGTTGCACAGAAGCCGCACTTCGGGAGACAGGCCAGCCCGCCGTACTCTTTTCACAATACAGCTTAAATTCCGCCCTTTGCCGGGAACAATTTCCAAAACGCAGACAATTCATTTTCAGAAGGACTCACAGATGGCTCCAATGGAACGCAAGACTGCCCCGATTGACCCCAGCGTGCTGGACCTGATCCGCAGCGAACGGGGAAAAGCACTTAGCCCGCGGGAATGGCAATTCCGCCTGCGCGGTTATGGCTATTCTGTAAAAACCGTAGAAGGTGCGCAGATCCTCACCCGGCTGACCACCGGCGACGAGATTGGCAGACTGCCGCCGGAACTCTCTTAATCCCGGCAGCAGCGGCCTTGCATAGCGAGATTAGCGCTCGCGTCCGGGCAGGCTGTCGCGCGGCGGCGCAGGCTCCCAGTTGTCGATGATCTCCACCGCTTCCTGGGCAGTGTCGACCACGCGGAACAGGTCCAGATCCTGATCCGAAATGGTGCCGGCGTCACCCAGCGCCTCCCAGTTGATGATCCGGTCCCAAAATTCCTTGCCGAACAGCAGGAAGGGCACCCGCTCCATCCGGCCGGTCTGGATCAGGGTCAGGCTCTCGAACAGCTCATCCAGCGTGCCAAATCCGCCGGGGAATACGGTGATCGCCCGCGCCCGCATCAGGAAATGCATCTTGCGGATCGCGAAATAGTGGAAATTGAAGCTGAGGTCCGGCGTTACATAGCCGTTGGGCGCCTGCTCATGCGGCAGCACGATCGACAGGCCAATGGACTGGCCGCCCGCGTCCAGCGCGCCGCGGTTGCCCGCCTCCATCACACCAGGGCCGCCGCCGGTTACGATCACGTTCTGACGGCCGCCGCTCTCCTTCGATTTTTCGGTCATCAGCCGGGCAAACTCGCGCGCCTCATCATAGAAATGCGACAAATCCGCCAGCGTCTTTGTCCGCGCCTGATCCTTATGCTTGGGATCCGGGATCCGCGCGCCGCCAAACATCACGATGGTGCTTTCGATGCCATGTTCGTTCAGCATCAGCTCAGGCTTCAGCAGCTCCAGCTGCAGCCGCACCGGGCGCAGCTCCTCGCGGCACAGAAACTCTTCATCGGCAAAGGCAAGCCGGTAGGCAGGCGCCTGGGTCTGCGGCGTGGCGGGCACATGTTCGGCCCGGTCCCGGTCGGAATGGGCATCGCGGAATCGGCTGTGGCGGTCTTCGGTCATAAAAAATCCCAGATTAATCAACAGGACTCCCTTTGTAGCCGCCCTTGGCCGTTAGCGCCAATCAAGAATGCAACAACGCACCGTAGCGCTTGCACACAGCGGCGGCGCCGATAAGGTTCCCGCGCAGCAGGCAAGGAGATCGGCGCATGAACTGGCAGGAAGAAATCAGGAACGCAGCAGAACGCGTTAGACCCCATGTGCAGCAGACCCCGGTGATGCAAACGCAGGGCTTCGGCCTGGATTTCCCGGTGGAGCTGAAGCTGGAGCACATGCAGCACACCGGCAGCTTTAAGGCCCGCGGTGCCTTCAACACATTGCTGAGCCAGCCAGTGCCGCCGGCGGGACTGGTGGCGGCCTCGGGCGGCAACCACGGCGCCGCCGCGGCCTATGCCGCGCACCAGCTGGGCCACAAGGCCCGGATTTACGTGCCCGAGATGGCAGGACCGGCCAAAATATCACTGATCGAACGAACCGGGGCTGATCTGCAGGTGGTACCCGGCGCCTATGCCAACGCACTGGAACAGGCCCAGGCCTATGAGGCGGATACCTGCGCCATGCAGGTCCACGCCTACGACGCCCCCGCGACTGTTGCGGGCCAGGGCACCTGCTTTGCCGAATGGCAGGCCCAAGGCCTTGAGGCAGATACCCTTCTGATCGCGGTGGGCGGCGGCGGGCTGATTGCCGGCGCACTGGCCTGGTTCCAGGGAGCAAAGAAGATCGTGGCGGTGGAGCCCGAAACCTCTTGCGCGCTGAATGCGGCATTGCTAGCCGGTCAGCCGGTGGATGTGGACGTCTCCGGCGTCGCGGCCAACGCTCTTGGCGCCAAACGCATCGGCGCTATCTGTTTCGAACTTGCCTCGCAACCGGGCCTGCCATCGGTGACTGTACCGGACAGCGCCATCACCAGGGCACAGACCGCATTGTGGCGCGAACGTCGGATCCTGGTTGAACCCGCAGGCGCCACTGCCTTGGCCGCACTGTTGTGCGGCGCCTACCGCCCTGCGCCCGGCGAGCGTGTGGCGGTGCTGATCTGCGGCGGCAACATAGCCCTGGACCCGCTGGGATAATCCTTGCGGCCCTCCATCAGCCCCGGTATCGCCAGGATATGTCGGCAACCATCGCAGATACCATCTACCGCAGCCTGAGCGAGCGCATCATCACCGGCAGCCTGCCTGCCGGCGAAAAACTGCGCCAGGACCATATCGCGCGCGAGTTTGACGCCAGCCACGTTCCGGTGCGCGAAGCGCTCCTGCGGCTGGAGGCGCATGGCCTCGCCCGATCCGAACCCCGCCGCGGCACCCGGGTCAGCGCCCTGGACCCTTCCGAAATCCGTGAGGTGATCGAGATGCGTGTGGCGCTGGAGGTTCTGGCCCTGACCCACGCCTTTGCCCGCCTGACACCAAAGGATATCGAAACCGCCGAGGCCGCCCGTCTCGCCTGCGATGCGGCACAGGACATGGCTGGCTGGGAACGGCTAAACCGGGCCTTTCACAAGACGATCCTTGCTCCTTGCGCGATGCCCCGGCTCTTGGCTTCGATTGACGATCTGCATATCGCCGCTGCCCGCCATTTGTTTGCCAACTGGCAGCACCAATGGACCCGCCGGACAGACAGTGATCATGCCGCCATCGTGCAGGCGATGGAGCGCCGCGATCCCGCTGCGGCTTGCGAAATCCTGCGCCGCCACCTGCGCCGGGTGCGCTGACTGCCGGCAAAACGCCGTCGGGGGCGGCAATTTGGACGCAATCCGGACATGACCTGCGAGCAGATTGCCGTTATGTAACCCCGAATCTAACGAATGCCGGAGGAACACCCATGTCCAACGCCCAGCTGGAAGCAGCTATCGAAGCCGCCTGGGAGGCGCGCGACACCATCACCCCCGCCACCACCGGCGAGACCCGTGAAGCCATTGAAGACACCCTGAACGCGCTGGACTCCGGATCACTGCGGGTGGCCGAAAAGCTGGACAGCGGTGACTGGCACGTGAACCAATGGGCAAAAAAAGCGGTGCTTTTGGGCTTCCGCATCAAGGACATGGAAATCCACGAAGGCGGCCCGCAGGCCGGCGGCTGGTGGGACAAGGTCGACAGCAAATTTGCCGGCTGGGGTGAAGATCAGTGGAAATCTGCCGGCTTCCGCGCGGTGCCGAACTGCGTCGTCCGCAAATCCGCCTATATCGCGCCGGGCGCGGTGCTGATGCCTTCTTTCGTGAACCTCGGCGCCTATGTCGGCGAAGGCACCATGGTCGACACCTGGGCCACCGTCGGCTCCTGCGCGCAGATCGGCAAGAACGTGCACCTCTCCGGCGGCGTCGGCATCGGCGGCGTGCTGGAACCGATGCAGGCGGGCCCCACCATCATCGAGGACAACTGTTTCATCGGCGCCCGTTCCGAGGTGGTCGAAGGCTGCATCGTGCGCGAAGGCTCGGTTCTGGGTATGGGCGTGTTCATCGGCAAATCGACCAAGATCGTAGACCGCGAAACCGGCGAAGTGACCTATGGCGAAGTGCCGCCTTACTCGGTTGTGGTCGCAGGCTCGATGCCGTCGAAGAACAACATCAGCCTTTACTGTGCAGTGATCGTGAAGCGCGTCGATGAAAAGACCCGCTCCAAGACCGGCATCAACGAGCTGCTGCGCGACTGATCCGCGCTGCATCGCAGAAACAATAGAGCGCGCCCCATCCGGGCGCGTTTTTTTTGGGGCTTTGCCCCAAACCCCAGGATATTTCGAGCAAGAGGAAGAAACAGGGGTCCGCTATTCCTCTTGCCGGAAATATCCCGGGGTGAGGCCGCGAGGCCAAGGGGCAGCGCCCCTCCAGCGCAATACTCTTGCAGCACAAAAAACATGCCGCTAATAGTATTACATCTACACATAAGAGGGTTAGATGCAGACCATATTCGCCCAGCACGCCCGCCTGCCCCAAGGATGGGCAGAGAACCTCCGGCTGACGATTGAGAGCGGCCGGATTTGCTCAATGGAATCCGGTGCCCAGCCGCAGCCAGGCGACGCGCGGGCAGACGTGCTGCTGCCGTCGCTGGGCAATCTGCATTCCCACAGCTTTCAGCGCGCGATGGCGGGAATGACCGAATACCGCGCAGCGGGCAAGGACAGCTTCTGGACCTGGCGCGAGTTGATGTACCGGTTTGTGGACCGCATCACCCCGGAGCAATACGAGGCTATCGCTGCGCTGGTTTTCATGGAGATGCTGGAAGCCGGCTATGCCTCGGCGGGCGAGTTCCACTATGTCCATCACCAGCCGGGCGGTGCGCATTTTGCATCACTGACCGAGCTTAGCGAGCGGGTGTTTGCCGCCGCCAGCCAGACCGGTATCGGTCTCACCCATCTGCCCGTGCTCTATACCTACGGCGGGGCGGGAAAACAGGCTCTGAATGGGGGCCAGCAGCGGTTTGGCAATTCGGTTGCGGAATTCTCTGAATTGGTCGCCCAGGCCCGCAAAATTGCTGCGCGGGATCTGCCGCAGGACGCCTGCGTCGGCATCGCACCGCACTCACTGCGCGCCACCTGCCCCGAGGACCTGGCAGCAGTGCTGCAGATCCAGGACGGGCTGCCGGTGCATATCCATATCTCCGAGCAGCCAAAAGAAGTCGCCGACATCAGTGATTGGCTGGCTGCACGGCCTGTCGAATGGCTGCTGGACAACGCACCCGTCGATGGCAAATGGTGCTTGATCCATGCCACCCACATGACAAGCACTGAGACCGCCGGCATGGCGCGTTCAGGAGCGGTCGCAGGGCTGTGCCCGATCACAGAGGCAAACCTGGGCGACGGCCCGTTCAACGGGAGAGAGTATCTGGCGAAGGATGGCGCGTTCGGGGTTGGTTCAGACTCTAACGTGCGGATTTCGCTGCCCGAGGAGCTGCGCACGCTAGAGTATTCCCAACGTTTGCGCGACCTGGCCCGCAATGTGCTGGTGCCGGGAGAAGGCTCGGTTGGGGAAACGCTGTATTTGGGCGCAGCCCAAGGCGGCGCGCAAGCCTTGGGCAGGGATGGCGGCCGGATCGAGGAAGGCGCGCTGGCGGATCTAGTGGCCATCGACAGCAGCGTCCCGGCGCTCTGCGCGCTGAAGCCGGAGCAGATGCTGGACGGGCTGTGTTTTGCGGCAGGCGACGACACTGTGACGGATGTCTGGAGCGCCGGCCGCCATGTTGTGCAACAGGGCCGCCATATCGCTCGCGACAGTGTGGTTGCGGGATACCGGACCGCGATCAGCGACCTGCTGAACAGTCTCTAAACAGGCAAAAACCGTAACTGGATAACCACGCCGCCATCGGAGATTCTTCCGCTGGCGGTGCTTTCCAGGACGATCCCTTCACCCGGAGCAAAGTGGCCCTGGCCTGCAAGCTTCAGGCTGCCGGACACAACAAAGAACACTTGGCTGCCTGCAGCATCGGGCAGCGCGCCGTCTCTCAAAATTGCGGCGTCTGCCGTGACCCGCACCGGATCGTAGATCACATTACAGGCCTTGCAGGGTCCTTCGCGCAGACGGCAGTCCAAATCCAAGCCGCCATCAAAACACAGCGGTTTCAGCGGCCACGCTTGCAGCTGTGTTTCGCTATTTGACAGCGTGTGGCCTGCGCCCTCTACGATGCAATGGATGCGGGCCAGGCCCGGAAAGGCGGAAAACGGGCCGCTGCGCGAAATATCCGCCAGGCTGAGACGCCAGATCATCTGGCCGTCTTCCTGATGCAAGGCCAATTCACGGGTCACACCGCCGCCGTTCTTCCAGGGCACCGGCTGGGCAGTCAGAGCGGAGATGCGCATCGGCGGGTCCTTTGGGAAACTGAATAAGCGTAGACATAAATACTGACTACGCCTGCTTGCAAGCCTTTCGCCAGCCCGGACAGTTTCCCCGCGGCCGCAATTTGATTGACCACCCCCCCGCCCCGGCGCTATGGCGGCCGCATGGAAAAGAAGAAACCCTCCCGCCAGCAAGTCTATACCCTGCTTGTCCAGATCGGACGCAAGGACGGCGACGGGCTGCCTGATGGCGCCACCGGCGCGGCACTGATGATCTATGCGTCCGGCGTAGACGAGGCCGAGGCGGTGCGTGAAACCGTGGCGATTCTGAAACAGGCCGACACCGCGCCGCTGGATGTGACCGGATACGGCACCCTGGAGGAACGTGAGGCCGAAGGCCATGAGATCGGTGAGGAAGAACGCGCGCTGATGCAGCGGGCACTGGAGGAAAACGCCGTGATCGTTGCCCAGATGACCCCGTTCTTTGACGGCGAGGAGCCGGTTTTCCACTAACTCCGCAGGTCAGTTCTGGCTGCCGAACCATCTGCGGTAAAGGGCGTCATAGCTGCCGTCCTCCTGCATTGCCAGCAGCGCCTGATTAACCTCTTCCACCAGCGGCGAGCCGGCCGGGAACACCAGCCCGTAATTCTCGCGCAGGAACGGCTGGCCGATGGTGTATCCGAACTGGTACCCGCCCTGCTGAACATAATAGTTCAGCACCGGCGCATCAAAAACCAAGGCCTTCACCTCACCGGCTTCAAAGGCGGCCAGCATTTCATCCAGACCGCTATAGGCGGAATAGTCGATCTCTCGCCGATCAAGGAACCCGGCTGCGGTCGACCCGCCAATTGTTGCAACGGATCTTCCATAAAGATCGTTCACCGAGTTCACCGAGCCGCTGATCGCCTCCACTGTCATCACAGCAGTGATCTTGGCGACAAAGACCGAGACGACGAACAGCGACGACACAACCAGCACCACACCGAACATCCGGCCTACCGGCGTACGCGGCACCCGTTCCTCAAATCCGCCGTTCACCACCAGGTTCAGCGCCCACCAGAAAGAAGGAAACCAGGCCTCTTTCAAGGGGCGGTCGAAATAGGGCTGGGCGCGGCGCTCGAAAACCCACATCAGCATGCCGCCGCCGAACAGCAGCAAAAAGGCAATGCCGATCGCCGCGGCCAGATCCCAGGACAGCAGCGCCCTGAACAGCGACGGCTGGCGGATTTCATCGGCCTGCACCATGATCTGCAGCCCGCTTTCAAAAATCGGATGGCTGAAGTCCATCGTGATTTCGCGTGATGCGGTGATGGAGATATTGGCGGCGGCCAGATCCGCCTCGCCGCTGCGCACCCCGTCCAGCATCTCTGCAAAGCTGCTCGTGCGGTTGACGCGGTACTCCCAATCCAGCCGTTCAGAGAGGACTTTGAGCAATTCCAGCGAGAAGCCCGTGTCACGCCCCTCTTCCACCATCGAAAACGGCGGACGGGTGACCGTGTTGACAGTCAGCACCTGCGCAGACAGCAATTGCCCCCAAATCAGGAACAAGGCGGCGGTGGTCAGGCGGAGATACAGCACGGAAACGCTCGGGTCAGGCCTCTGGGACGGTTTCAATGTCCTTAGGCGGTTCCTTTTTTTCACGCAAGCGCCTTGGCAGCAAAGGCGGGATTCGATGCCGCGACTGTGTCAGGCCGTCCGCCGTTCAGCCAGTACTGCAGCGTCAAAGGCCCGCAGCACCGGGAATTTCGGCTGCCGGTGCTCGGGCAGGGCTGCGGCGCCCAGCGGTGCCAAAAGGCTGGCAGCCAGCCGCGGGGGATCGCGGCGCAGGCGGCCCAGGAACAGGCTCTCGGTCATGGCGCCGGCGGCCAGCAGCGGTTCATGATCCGGCAGCACCGCCTGACGGTAAGTGATCAGCGGAGTGGCTGACGCACCCCGCAATGCGGTGCCGGTCCCCAGCAAATTGCCGGCCGGCACCAGAACCGCAGGCTGCCCGAACAGATACTCCACCTCCGAACCGGACAGCACCAGCCGCTGAAACGGTGCTGCCTGAATGTCCCGAAGCAGCCCGAAGTAAGGCGCCCTGAGCCGCACCGGCGCAAAGGAGCCCAGCGCCGGCACTTGGCGTTCGATCACATGCAAGACCGGCACCGCCTCACCGCTGCTGGTCAGAACCAGATCGCCCCGCTGCAAACCATTCAGCGCACGGTAGCCTTCAGGTGTGGCAATCGGGGTGGAAGGCAGCAGCGCCGGGGCCGGACCGGCCGGCTCCATGCAGCTGGAGAACGCCACGTATTCTACTGCCGGTGCCACATAGCCCAACGGTCCGGTCAGCGCCTGCAGATCCCGCAGCCGCCAAGGTTTGGGTCCGGCCAGGGCAGCAATCTGCATCTGGCTGCCGTCCGGCTGTTCCAGCGTCAGCCGCCCTGTGCGGGCAGGTGCATCCCAGGCATAGAGCAGCCGCAGCCGGCCGGTGCGGCCCAGGCTGGTAGGATTCAGCGTCTGGTGCAGCACGGCACCGCTTTGCTCCAGCACAAAACTTAAGCCGCCGCCCGGCACCGCTTGCAATGCCAGCCGCAACGGCCAATCGCCGCATTGCGAATAAAGCAGAAGCGGCTCTGGCCGTGCGCTTTCCGGCAGCTGGAATTCCAGCATGATTGTGCCGCGCACCAACAGGCCGTCGCTGTCAGATACCCCCGCTGTCAGCAGCACCTGCGGATCGCTCCAATTATGGCCGCTGCCAAAGACCCCAAACCAGCCCACCGGCGTCAGGCCGCCTGGATCGCGGCCAGCAGCCGCCCTTCATAGGCTTTAAGCGCAGGCCGCGCTGCGGCGCTGTAACCCGTGCCCGTTTCCGGATCAAGCTCGGGGAACAGCGCGCAGATCTCCTCTGCCACCGGCCGGTCGAACAGGTTGACGATCTGCGGACCGGGCAAAAAGCTTTCAGTAGCAAGACCTTCGGAGTAAATCACCTGGTGACGGTCGAACATCAGATGCACATAGGTGACTTCGCCGCCCGGACAGCGTGCCACACTGCGCCCATTGACCAGATCCTTGGCTGCCACCAGCACCTCTTCCTCGCCAAAAAACAATTCAGCATGGGCTCCGCGCACCAGCACCCGGTGCTGCGGAGAAACCATCAGTTCGCCATGCCGGCCAAACGTATCCGCGGCAATTCGGATCGGCGCAAAATCATCTTCTGCCGCCACCGATCGCCCGCCGGTCCAGCACAGCACCTGCGCACCGTCATCGCGGGTCTCTACCAGATCGCCGGGCATCAGATCCTCTACCGGAACCTCGCCATAGGGGGTCCTGATCCGGGTGCCCGCCACGAAACAGGGGATCGAGCTGGCATTGACAAAGCCGGTATCGGAATTAACGCCATTGGTCACGCCATAGGTAAAGTTGAAGTCCTCAACATCGCCGTCACCGATCAGGGTCAGCGTGCCATCCGCGTTCAGCTGCACCTCTTGCCCGGTGTTGAGCGTCACCACGGACCCGGCCGTCACCGCAGTACCGTTGAGATGAGTGATGGTCAGGCTGCCGCCGGAATTGTTCACGTCATTGGCCAGCACGTCGATGGTCTTGCTGCTGTCCGGTGCAACAAAAACCTTGTCGGTCATTGCCACCAGATCGGTCTGCACCGAATCTGCGGCGATAAGCAGGTTACTGTCGTAGCGGCTGTCGCTCACATCGGCGATGCCGATGCGGATGTCGTTCACCTCACCGGGGTTGACACGCATCGTCAGCGTCATGGTCAGGGTAAGCCCGTCCATCTCGGTGTTGAAATCATCGCCGGCGTTATCGAGATACAGATTCTCGTTGATAGAGGAACTGATGTTGCTGGGGTTGGCCTGGCCGTTGCCGATTTCCATCAACGCCTGCTCGCCATTGACCCAGACCGCCACCACGTCCTGATAGACTGAATTTTGGAATTCCGGAAATTCTTCGGAGGAAAAGACGAATTGCATCGTCATCACATCCGAATCGGGAATGAAGCTCACATCCAGATAGGAAGCATCATAGGTATTGGTGCCCGCTGCGGCATTGAAATCCGCGTTATTGCTTTCGCCGGACGTATTGGTCGAGGTTTGGGTGGACCGGTTGGGATCGCTTCCATTCCGGGTGAAATGGCTGGCCCGCCCGGTCGACAGAATGACACCGGAATCACTGGGTGTTGCGCCCGGTGCCAGGGCATCGCCGTTTGAATAGATCGCCGAGGACTGGCTCCACCCCGAATAGGAAGCGCCGACAACAGTGGCTCCATCGCCAAAAATTGTTTGCGCCATCTGCGTTGCAGAGGCGTTTGTCTGATAATTGAGTTCAGCGCCTGTTGCCATGATTTGCCCACCTCTTGCCTGTCAGAGGCCGGACAAACGAGAGACACAGGCCTGCACCTGCTGTCAATTACAGGCGCGCCGCGGCTGCGCACAGCTTGCTCCTGCTTGGCCTTTGCGGCCCTTGTTGCTCGTTTGGTTGCCCTGCCTCGGGTCATTATTAACAAAGCCTTAACATAAAATTTTACGTGAGTCAGATTGGCCTGGGCGCATCTGCAAAACCGCAGCTTTTGCGCCACATTCCCTGCCGCAGCGGCGAATTGCACCGCGCCCCGATCCGCGCTAGGCCTGTGTGCACTCGTAATTCAGGAGCCCGCCCATGCCGCAAACCGATCCCGCCCGCCTGACTGCCGACCTGATCCGCTGTCCGTCGGTGACGCCCGAGGAAGGCGGTGCGCTGGTGCTGCTGGAGAAACTGCTGAGCGGCGCAGGTTTTGAGTGCGCCCGAACTGATCGCGGTGATGTTTCCAACCTGTTTGCCCGCTGGGGCGCCAAGGGACACGCCAAAACCTTTGGTTTCAACGGCCACACCGATGTTGTTCCCTTGGGGGACGCCGACGCCTGGACCATGCCGCCTTTTGGCGCAGAAGAGAAAGACGGCTTCATGTACGGCCGCGGCGCCACTGACATGAAGTCGGGGGTCGCTGCATTTGCCGCTGCCGCGATTGATTTTGTGCGGGATACACCGCCGGACGGTGCCATCATCCTGACCATCACCGGCGACGAGGAAGGCGACGCGGTGGACGGCACCACCGCGCTGCTGGATTACATGGACCGCGAAGGCGAGCAGATGTCGGTTTGCCTGGTGGGGGAACCCACCTGCCCCGATGAGATGGGCGAGATGATCAAGATCGGCCGCCGCGGCTCTCTCACTGCATGGTTCACGGTCACCGGCGTGCAGGGGCATTCGGCCTATCCGCACCGCGCCAACAACCCGCTGAACGCGATGGCGCGGCTGATGGACCACTTGGCCAGCCATGAGCTGGACAAGGGCACCGATCATTTTGATGCCTCGACGCTGGCGGTCGTTACCATCGACACCGGCAACCCGGCCACCAATGTGATCCCGGCACAGGCGGCCTCAACTGTCAACATCCGCTTCAACGATTCTCACAGCGGCGCCAGCCTGAGCGCGTGGCTGCAAGGCGAGGCTGACAAAGTGGCAGCCGAATTCGGTGTTGAAATCGGGATTAAGGTAAAAGTCTCCGGCGAAAGCTTCATCACCCCGCCGGGTGTGCTGTCAGATTTGGTTTCAGCGGCGGTGGAGGCAGAAACGGGCCGCAAACCTGACCTCTCGACCACTGGCGGCACGTCGGACGCACGGTTTGTGAAAAACCACTGCCCAGTGGTAGAATTCGGCCTGGTCGGCAAAACCATGCATCAGGTGGATGAACGGGTGGAGGTCGCCCAGATCCACCAGCTGAAATCCATCTACACGCGCATTCTGCAGGATTTCTTTGCATGAGCCTGAGCATGGCTGTCACGGACGATCTTGAGACCTGCTTTGCTCTGCGCCACCAGGTGTTTGTGGTGGAGCAAGGGGTACCGTTGGAAGAGGAACAGGACACGCTGGATGCCTCTGCCACCCACCTGCTGGCCGTTCAGGACGGTGATCCGGTGGGAACCGCACGGATTGTCTTCAAAGGCGACACCGCCAAGATCGGCCGGGTCTGCGTGCTGCAATCTACCCGCGGCACCGGGCTGGGCGCCAAGCTGATTGAAGCGGCGGTGGAAACCGCGCGGACCAAACCGGGCATATCCAAAGCCAAGCTGGGCGCGCAGCTCCATGCCATCGGGTTCTATGAAAAGCTCGGGTTCACCGCCTTTGGCCCGGTCTATGACGATGCCGGCATCGACCACCGGGACATGCTGCGCGATTTCACGTGAAACGGACCCTGATCATCATGGTCAAGGAGCCGCGCCCGGGCCGGGTCAAGACCCGGCTGGGCCGGGATATCGGCGTGATCCCGGCAACCTGGTGGTTCCGCCACCAATCCGCCCGGCTGATGCGGCGATTGCGCGATCCGCGCTGGCAGATTGTGCTGGCGGCAGCTCCCGGCATCGCGGTGAATTCAAAGGTATGGCCCGCTGACCTGCCCCGCCTGCCGCAAGGCAGCGGCGACCTGGGCCAGCGGATGAAGCGGATGCTGCAATCTGTGCCTGGTCCTGTCTGCCTGATCGGCGCTGACATCCCCGGCATCACCCGCCCCCATATCGCCCGCGCCTTTGCAGTCCTTGGCGATCACGACGCTGTCTTTGGCCCCGCGGAGGATGGCGGTTACTGGCTGGCGGGCGCCCAGCACCCGGCCCGCCTGCCCCACGGTCTGTTTCAAAACACCCGCTGGTCAACGGAACATGCGCTGGCTGATACGCTGCAGACCCTGCCCGGATACCGCATCGCCCTGACTGATACCCTGCGCGACGTCGACACCGCCGCCGATCTGCCCCGCCGCTAAGCTGCGCTTTTCACCATGACGCCGCCTCCGCGCCATGCTACGCGGGAGGTATGAGCCGTATTCCCTCCAAGGCCGAAATCCTCGACTGGATCTCCGCCAACCCGACCCATACCTCCAAGCGCGACATCGCCAAGGCCTTTGGCATCAAGGGCGCCGACCGCATCGACCTCAAGCGCATCCTGAAGGAGCTGGAGGGTGAGGGCCACTTGCAGAAGCGCAAGAAGACCTACCGCGACCCGGACCAGCTGCCGCCGGTGACCGTGCTGCAGGTAAAGGCGCCGGACGATAATGGCGACCTGTATGGTCGGCCGCTGGAATGGCACGGCGAAGGGGTGGAACCGGTTATTCTGATCCTCCCCCGCGCCTCCGACCCGGCCCTGGGCGAAGGCGACAAAATCCTGGCCAAACTGCAGCAGGTGCCGGATCAGGACCACAATTACGAGGCCCGGCTGATCCGCCGCATCGGCAGCAATCCGAAACGGGTGCTGGGCATTTTCCGCGCCGGTTCCGAAGGCGGACGGATTGTGCCGATCGACAAGGCCGCCTCCAGCGAATGGATGGTAGCCCCGGACGCCATCAACGGCGCCAAAGACGGCGAGCTGATCGAGGCCGAACAGGCAGGCCCCAAGGGCCGCATGGGCCTGCCGCGCGCACGGATCGTGGAACGGCTGGGCGACCCGGCAGCACCAAAGGCGGTGTCGCTGATTGCCATTCATCAGCATGGTATCCCCGATCACTTCCCCGATCCGGTCATGGCCGAGGCCGATGCCGCCAAACCGATGGGCCTCAAGGGCCGCGAAGACCTGCGCGAGCTGCCGCTGGTCACCATCGACCCCGCAGATGCGCGCGATCATGACGACGCCTGCTTTGCCCATGCTGACGACGACCCGAAAAACCCGGGCGGCCATGTGATCTGGGTGGCGATTGCCGATGTGGCGGCCTATGTGCGCCCCGGCTCTGCGCTGGACCGCGAGGCGCGCAAACGCGGCAACTCCAGCTATTTCCCGGACCGGGTGGTGCCGATGCTGCCGGACCGGCTGTCGGGCGATCTGTGCAGCTTGCACGAAGGGGTGCCGCGCGCCTGTATCGCCGTGCGGATGCAGGTGGACGCCGATGGCAACAAGATCGGACACCGGTTTGTGCGCGGGCTGATGCGCTCTGCCGCCTCGCTGCATTACGCCGAGGTGCAGGAGGCCATGGACGGCACTCCGAACGAAAAGACCACTCCTTTTGTGGAAGATGTGATCAAGCCGCTTTTTGCCGCATATCAGGCTCTAAAAAGAGCGCGTGCGGTGCGGGAACCCCTGGACTTGGACCTGCCGGAGCGCAAAATCATCCTCGATGACGCTGGTCAGGTCACCTCGGTTGCCTTCCGCGACCGGCTGGATGCGCACAAGCTGATTGAGGAGTTCATGATCCTCGCCAATGTCGCCGCGGCGGAGACGCTGATCAAAAAGCGCTCGCCGCTGCTGTTCCGGGTGCATGAGGAACCGGCGCAGGAAAAGCTGGAAGCACTGCGCGAAACCGCCCGCGCGGCAGGGTTGAACCTGGCCAAGGGCCAGGTGCTGCAAACCCGGCATCTGAATGCGCTGCTGAACCACGCGGCGGGAACCGATGAGGCGGAGCTGATCAACATCTCCACCCTGCGGTCGATGCAGCAGGCCTATTACAACCCGGAGAACTTTGGCCATTTCGGCCTGGCACTCAAGAACTACGCACATTTCACCTCGCCGATCCGCCGCTATGCCGATCTGATCGTGCACCGTTCGCTGGTCTCCTCGCATGGCTGGGGCGACGATGGGCTGGACGAAGCCCAGATTGAACGGCTGGAGGACACCGCCACCCATATCTCTGACACCGAACGGCGGTCGATGATTGCTGAACGGGACACCACCGACCGTTATCTGGCGTCCTACCTCAGTGAACGGGTGGGCAATGAATTCGAAGGGCGGATCAGCGGTATTGCCCGGTTCGGGGCCTTTGTGAAACTGGATGAGACCGGCGCCGACGGATTGGTCCCGGTGCGCTCGATCGGGCGGGAGTTTTTCCATTTCGACGCCCAGGCCGGCACGCTGATGGGGGCCGATACGGGCATGACCCTGGCCATCGGCCAACGGGTCACCGTGCGGCTGGTTCAGGCGGCACCGGTGACCGGTGGGCTGGAGCTGGAGTTGCTGGCAATTGAAAACCTGGAACTGCCCAAGGGCGGCGGATCCCGCAAAGGCGGACGGCGCAGCCCGGCAGGCCGCACCGTCAGGCGCAAGGCAGCAAAGTCCAAACACAAAGGCGCCAAAGTAAAACGCAAAGTTGAACGCAAGCGGCGGGAATAAGCAGCTGTCCCCGCGGGGACAGCCTGGTTTTCGATCAGGCCGGGATCTCTAACGGCGGCCGGATACGGTAGGTCAGCGCGCGCTTGATCAGCCAGCCATGGCGAATGGGTTCGACCTCGGCGGGATCGTTGAACAGAACTGCTCGGGTGCCCTCGAACCGGTCCCAGGCCGGGAAGGCAGCGGCAAACTCCGGAATCAGCCGGCTTTGGCAATGTACAAACAGCGCAAAACGCGCACCCTTCGGAACCCCCAGCCGGAGGGTGGTGCCGGTTTTGCGCTCGGGGGTGAGATAGGAGGGCTGGCCCCAGCGCAGGGCTTCCTCGATCCGCCCGGCCTCTGGTGTTTGCGCCGCGGTGTCGAAGATCAATCCGCGCAGCGCCAGCAGGCCGGCGCGGGCCTGCGGGTCCAGCACATCAAAGGCGGCCTCAATTCCGGGACTGGCAAAGGGCGGGGTCATGGCAACGGCACCGTTTCAAACACGCGATCAACATAGGGCTGCAGGACCGTATCGTCGAGGATACGGCTGACCAGCGCGGTGCGGACAGGTGTTGTCCCCATCGCCTGCAACATGGAAGCGACGCTGAAATCGGCACTGGAGATCTGGGCGCCAAACAGGAAATCCTGCCCTTTCAGCAAACCGGCGAAGGCCCGCAGATCCTGGTCCAGACGCTGACTGCGTTCGGCGTCGCTGAACCGGGCAGTGCCCTGGAACATCAGCCCGTTATGGACCGACTTGCGGATTGAACTGGTCACCGGGCGGCGGATCAAGGCCGGGATCTCGTGAAAATAGCTGTCGCGGATCGTCGGCCAGACCGCATCATTGTCCCAGCGGTCGCGCACCACGTGGAAATAAAGCGTATCCTCGGCCATGCGGATCAGCAAATGCGCCTGGGCCCGGTCCCGTGTTCCGAGGGCAGCATCAAAATCCGTGCCCTGCTGCTCCAGCCAGGCAAGGATTGCGCTGCTGTCCGGCACCAGCCCGCCTGGCGTGCGCAGCACAGGCAGCTTGCGGTGCGGCATCTTACGGGGATCGTTCAGGTCTTCACGGGTCCAGGTTTGGCCAGCATAGGCCAGCAGCAAGGCTGCCTTGACGCAAAACGGGCTGAGGCTGAAAACGGTGCCATTTCGGGGATAGGTAAGAAGGGTCAGCATTCCGGGCTCCTGTCATCTCGGGTTGCTGACAGCCTAATTCGGCATGGTGACAAAAACTGTCATCAGTCGTAGAGAGAATGGGTCATGTCCCGAACCCACCGCCTTTTCCAGCTGATGCAGGCCCTGCGCCTTGGACCTGGACCGCATACTGCGGCACGGCTGGGCGACGAACTTGGGGTATCCGCCCGCAGCATTCACCGTGACATCGCCACCCTGCGTGAGATGGGTGCCGTGATCGACGGCGAGGCGGGTTATGGGTTTACCCTGATCGAGGACAACGCGCTGCCGCCGATGGGGTTTCGCGACACCGAACTGGAAGCGCTGGTCCTCGGCCTGCGCGAAGTTGAACAGATCGGCGATCCCGAGCTGGCCACCGCAGCCTCGGAAGCGTTGCGCAAGCTGCAGGCGCGGCTGCCGCCGCGGCAGGCCCACCGGCTGCGCCACGCGGTGCTGGCGCCCTACCGCTTCGACCGGCCCATTCCGCCCGCGATTTCGGCACAGGAGTTGCGTCAGGCCACCTGGGACGAGGTGGAGGTGCGCTTTGGCTATACTGACGGGCATGGCGCGGTGACCGAGCGGCAAGTGAAGCCGCTAAGTGTCGTATATTTCGACCGCTCAACGGTGCTGATTGCCTGGTGCTGCCTGCGCGAGGCGATACGCGTGTTCCGGCTGGACCGGATGCAGACCTTGCAAGTTACGGGGCAAAGCTTCCGCCCGCACCGGGTGCCGATGCTGCGGGACGCGCTGGAGCAGTTCCGCCAAGAGCACCGGCAGGCGGCCCGCCGCACATGCAATGACTGACCTCTTTACCCGGACGGCACCGCCGCTAGACTGGAGGGGAGCAGTGATAATGAGGTGCAACATGCGCAAATGGGTTGCAGCGTCCCTGGTAGCAGGCGGCGCCATGGCGGCAGAAGCCGCACCGGACAGTTCCCTGAGGCCCGCCCAGCGGCCAGGGCTTCTTGAACAAGAGGTAGAGGGCGAAGCCATTCAATTGGCTGCAGCCACAGCCATGCGACCTGCGGCAAGGCCTGCGGCCGCCATCCAAAAGCCTGAGCTTGCCGCTGCTGACTTGAATTTCCAAGGCTGGATCAAAGCGTTCCGCAGCCGTGCCAAAGCGCAGGGCGTCAGCGCACCGGTGCTGGACAGTGCCTTTGCCGGGGTCAGTTATGATGCTGAGGTGATCCGCCGCGACCGCAACCAGTCGGAATTCACCAAGACGATCTGGGACTATCTGGACAGCGCCGCCTCGGAGCTGCGGGTGAAGAACGGCAAAGCGGCACTACAGGCACAGCGCGCCCGGCTGAATCAAATCGAAGCAACTTATGGCGTCGAGAAAGAGATCGTGGTGGCGGTCTGGGGATTGGAAAGCAGCTATGGCACGTTCCGCGGCAAGATGGATGTGATCCGTTCCTTGGCGACACTGGCCTTTGACGGGCGGCGCGGGGCGTTTTTCGAGGGTCAGCTGGTGGCCGCGCTGAAGATCCTTCAGGCCGGTGATGTCGCCGCCCGCAAGATGACCGGCAGCTGGGCTGGTGCGATGGGACACACCCAGTTCATCCCGACATCGTACCTGGATTACGCAGTGGATTTCACCGGCGACGGCAAGCGCGATATCTGGTCGGACAATCCGGCTGATGCGCTGGCGTCGACCGCCGCGTACCTCAAAAAATTCGGCTGGGTGAAGGGCCAGCCTTGGGGCGTGGAAGTGTCCCTGCCCGAAGGGTTTGACTATACCCTGGCAGACCGGGAGATCGAAAAGCCGGCGTCAGACTGGGCTGCTCTTGGCATCAAGGGCCTGGACGGGCGCCCGGTTGCTGATCACGGTCCTTCTGCGATCCTGTTGCCTGCGGGCAGTGAGGGGGCGGCCTTTATGATCTTTGGGAATTTCGCCGTCCTGGAACGCTACAATACCGCCGATGCCTATGTGATCGGTGTCGGTCATCTGGCTGACCGGATCAAGGGCGGCGCGCCGATCCAGGGCAGCTGGCCGCGCAGCGACCGGGCGCTGACCCTGTCCGAACGGGAAGAGATGCAGCAGCGGCTGACCCGTGCGGGTTTTGATACAGATGGCATTGATGGCAAGATCGGGCCAAAGACTATCGGCGCGGTGCGTGCCTATCAGGTCGCCAAAGGCCTGACACCGGACGGATATGCCTCGCCAAGGCTGCTGGAAAACTTGCGGTAGAAGGAGGGGGCCAGCCCCCTCTTGGCCTTACGGCCAATTCACTCCCGGGATATTTTTTGCCAGATGAACAAGGGAAAGGCCCCGCTTGGCGGGGCCTTTGCTGATTTGAAGGTCAGGCAATCAGATCAGCCGGGGGACATGCCGCGCAGGCGCTCGGAGCGGCGGCGCAGCATCTCCACCGCAGCCAGCAGCATGATGGAAATCGCAACCAGCAATGTTGCCACAGCCAGAATGGTCGGCGAGATCTGCTCACGCAAGCCGATGAACATCTGCCAAGGCAATGTCTTCTGGCCGGCCGAACCGACAAACAGCACCACCACCACTTCGTCGAAGGAGGTGATGAAGGCAAACAGGCCACCCGAAATAACCCCGGGCAGGATCAGCGGCATCTGCACCCTGAAGAAGGTGGTGACCGGATCCGCACCCATATTGGCCGCGGCGCGGGTCAGCGAGCGGTCAAAGCCCACCAGGGTTGCCGTCACCGTGATGATCACAAACGGAATGCCCAGTGCCGCGTGCGCCAGCACCACACCAATGTAGGTCCCCTGCAGGCCAATACGGCTGTAGAAGAAGTACATGCCGGCCGCGGAGATGATCAGCGGCACGATCATCGGCGAGATCAGGATCGCCATGATCGCCCGGCGGAACGGCACATGCGGCTGGCTGAGGCCGATGGCTGCCAACGTGCCGAAGGTCACCGAGACAATGGTCGCCATCGGCGCGATCTTCAGCGAGTTCCACATCGCCGACTGCCAGGAGTCATTGCTGAAGAAGTCGCGGTAGTGTTTCAGCGAGTATCCTTCGGGATCCAGCCGCAGCATTTCCGGCGTGAAGGTGAAGAAGTCCTGCGCATTAAAGCTGAGCGGGATGATCACCACGATCGGCGCGATCAGGAAAAAGAACACCAATCCGCAGATGACCCGGAAGGAATAGTACCAGGCACGCTGGCCGGTGGTTGCATAAGGAGGAAGTGCGCTCATGTCCGTTATCCCAGCTTCACGTTATCGATGCCGACGATCTTGTCGTAGACCCAGTAGAGGGCCAGAACCACCGCCAGAAGGATTGCGCCCAGTGCCGCGCCCAAACCCCAGTTGCCCGACGTCGAGATGTGGTAGGCGATCAGGTTCGAAATAAAGGTGCCTTTGGTGCCGCCGACCAGGGCCGGAGTGATGTAGTAGCCAACAGCCAGGATGAAGACGAGGATTGATCCGGCGCCGATGCCCGGCACGGTTTGCGGGAAGTAAACGCGCCAGAACGCAGTCCAGTCGGTTGCCCCGAGGGATTTGGCGGCGCGCAAGTAAGACGGGTTGATTGTTTGCATCACCGAATACATCGGCAGAATCATGAACGGCAGCAGGATATGGGTCATCGCAATGATGGTGCCCAGCTCGTTGTTGATAAGAACCAATCGGTTGGCATCATCCACCAGTCCGATCCAGACCAGCGTATCGTTGATCACCCCCTGCTGCTGCAGCAGGATTTTCCAGGCAGAGGTCCGCACCAGGAGCGATGTCCAGAACGGCAGCAAGACCAGAATCATCAGCAGGTTTGCCTGGCGTGTGGGCAGGTTCGCCAGGATCCAGGCAACCGGGTAGCCCAGCATGATGCAGCTGAAGGTGATGATCAGGGACATCCGCATGGTGCGGATCAGCATGGTGTTGTAGATCCGTTCGTTCTCTGGGCGGATCTCAGGGCCTTCAGCCCCCAAACGCATATCGACTGCGTTCAAAAAGTAACCTGAAGTGAAAGTGCCGGAGTAGGTCTTGATCGTCCGCCAAAGCTCAAGATCGCCCCAGCCGTCGTTCAGTTCTATAAGTTTTTCGCGGAAGGGGCCGTCGTTTGCGATATCCCATTTCTTGACCTTGCGGCCGGATTTGCGGAACACAGACGAGAGGCCCGGGTTTTCATAGTTCAGACGCTTGGCAACTTTGGTGTGGGTCTTCACGTTTGCCGCATCTTTAAGATCGGCGGCCAGAGCGGCAAATGCTGCCTCCTCCGGCAGTTGACCCGATGCAGGGTCCCAGTCTGCCAGAACTTCAACCGTGCGGGGCAGTGTATCCTCGACAATCCGGTTCTCTACCGACCGGAACAGCATGTCCGCCACCGGGAGGATGAATGTTATAAGGATGAACAGCAAGAGCGGCGCGATCAGCAGCAGTGCGCGCAGCTTCTGCATGCGCAGTGCACGCGCCAGGCTGCGCTTAAGCGGCCTGCCGTCGGCCGCCAGCACCGGGCCGGATTGGGTAATATCACTCATTGGGTTCCCCGTCGGGTCTTTATTTTTTTGGGCAGGGGGCCTGTTTCGTTCAGGCCCCCTGCAGTATCTCGGAAACGGTCAGATTACTTGGCCAGCCATGCCTGGAACTTGCCGTTCAGGTCATCGCGGTTGTCTGCCCACCATTCGTAGTCATAGACATGGACGTTACCTGCATTGGCCGGATCAGTCGGCATATGCGGGGCCATGTCGATACCCAGTTCAGCGTGCTTGCCAACCAGCGGCGCCGAGGAGGCACGGGCCGGACCATAGGAGATGTAGGCGGCCTGATCAGCCAGACGCTGGGTGTCGGTGGCGAACTTCAGGAAGTCCATCACGCGCGCCTTGCGGTCTGCAGGCAGTCCAGCCGGAACAACCCAGCCGTCCAGATCAAAGGACTGCATGTCCCAAAGCATGCCGATCGGCTGGTTCTGCTCTGCGATTGCCGAGAACAGGCGGCCGTTAAAGGTCGAGCCCATGACAACTTCGCCGTCGGCCAACAGCTGCGGAGTTTCCGCACCAGCAGTCCACCAGACGACCTGGTCCTTGATGGTGTCGAGCTTGGCCAACGCACGCTCCACACCTTCGTCGGTGCCCAGAACGTCGTAGATCTCATCCTTGGCGACGCCATCGCAGTAAAGCGACCATTCCATGTTGTCGATCGGGCGCTTCTGCAGCGAGCGCTTGCCCGGATACTTTTCGGTATCAAAGATGGCGCAGACGGTTTCCGGCTTGTCGATCAGGTCGGTGCGGTAGCCGAATGTGGTCGAATAAACGATCTGCGGCACAAAGCAGTCGCTGACAATCAGATCGCCGAAATCTTCAGACGCCGAGGAGCCATCGGGTGCTGCTGCCAGATCTTCGTCGTGGTTGATTTCTTCGGCCAGGCCTTCGTCGCACAGGCGCATGGAGTCGGAGGCCACAGCGTCCACCAGGTCCCAGGTCACATTGCCGGCTTCGTTCATGGCGCGGATCTTTGCCACGGCCTCAGCCGAGCTTTCGTCCCAGATCACCTTAACCCCGGGGTTAGCGGCCAGATAGGGTTCCACATAGGCTTTCTGCTGGCTGGCCTGATAGGCGCCGCCCCAGGATACCAGTGTCAGCTCATTGGCCATTTCTTCGGCAAAGGCCGAAGGGGCGCAAAGGGCGGTGGTCACCGCCAGTGCAGACATTTTGCTGAGTTTCATAGAGAGTCTCTCCTTGTTGAATTCACAGATGTGAGTATCCCCCGGTCATTCGTCTGCCGGGGGTTTGCGCGCGCGGATCAGGCGTCCAGTGCGCGGCAGTCTTCCGGCAGCCAGCCGATTTCGATCTGCTGACCGGGCTGAAGACGGGTTTGGTCCGGGGCATTCCGGGTCTTGATGATGAACTCATCATTGCCGGCCACCCGCAGACGGGTGCGGAAGATGTCGCCCATATAGATGAACTCCAGCACTTCCGCCTTAAGCGTATGAACACCTTCCTGCAGGCGTTCCTTGTTGTATTCCACCCGTTCGGGGCGGATCGACACGCGGGTGCGCTCGCCAGGGCGGGACACGTTGACCGGCTTGCAGTCAATCAGTTCGCCATCGTCCAGCTGCACCAGGGCAATACCGTTGTTGATTTCCTTGACGGTGCCTTCCAGCGTGTTGTTTTCACCAATGAACTGGGCAACAAAGCTGTTGTCCGGGCTTTCATACAACTGGTCCGGCGGCGCGATCTGCTGGATCCGGCCATCGTCGAACACGGCGACACGGTCGGACATTGTCAGCGCTTCGGTCTGGTCGTGGGTCACGTAGACCACGGTAATCCCCAGGCTGTGCGCCAGATGGGTGATTTCGAACTGCATTTTTTCGCGCAGCTGCTTATCAAGCGCGCCCAACGGCTCGTCCATCAGAACCAGTTCCGGTTCAAACACCAGCGCGCGGGACAAGGCGACCCGCTGCTGCTGACCGCCCGAAAGCTGCGACGGGCGGCGGCCGCCAAAAGCACCCATTTCCACCATGTCCAGCGCACGCTTCACCTTGGCTTCGCGCTCGGACTTGCCCATCTTGCGCACTTCCAGCGGAAACGAAAGGTTCTCCGCAATCGTCATGTGCGGGAACAGCGCATAGTTCTGGAACACCATGCCGATACCCCGCTTATGCGGCGGGATGTTGTTGATTGACGTTCCGCCCAGGCGAATGTCGCCATGGGTAGCGGTTTCAAATCCTGCCAGCATCATCAGGCAGGTTGTCTTGCCCGAACCGGACGGGCCAAGCATTGTCAGAAACTCGCCCTTGGGCATGGTGAGGTTGAGATCTTTGACAACGAGATTTTCGCCATCATAGCTCTTTTGGACGCGTTCGAATTCAACGAACGCATCGACGTTTGACGCATCAGCCAAAGCAGGCTCCCCGTAGTTTTGTCATTCTGGCAGATTTGCTCTGCACTTATTCGAAGTTAATCACACCGAAGCTATCAAGCGCTAGGTATGAAAAAAATATTCTTTCCATGGCGAGTGTACGAAATTCGTACTTCGGCCCCTCCCCAAGAGGAAATGAACATCCTTAGGGAACCCTAGTCCTGTTCCGGCATGCGGCATCGGACTTTTTGCGACGCAGCCCGGACATTTTGCGCCACATGCTGCAAAACACCAGCCTGAAAACGACCTTTTCAATTCCTCTACCGAAGAAACGGCCCGGCAACATTGTTGCCGGGCCGGGATGAGTCGCAGTTGGAAACGGCACCATTGCGGCAGCCAGGAGGGGAATCAGGCGCTGTGCAGCAAGTCCTGCGCCTTCAGTTCCGCATAGCATTCATCAAGAGATTTGGAGGCGCGTTCGATCAGCACGTCGATTTCCGCGGGCGTGATCACAAGCGGCGGCGAAATGATCATCCGGTCCCCGACATGACGCATCACCAGGTTATTGGCAAAGCAGCGCTCGCGGCAGATATAGCCGACAGTGCCCGCCTCCGCAGCAAAACCCGCGCGGGTCGCCTTGTCCGGGGTCAGCGCGATGGAACCCATCATGCCGGCGATCCTGGCCTCTCCCACCAGCGGATGATCCGCCAGCGCTTCCCATTTTTGTTTGAGATACGGCGCGGCCACATCGCGCACATGGCCGAGGATGTTCTCCTCCTCCATGATGCGCAGATTCTCCAACGCGACAGCCGCCGCCACCGGATGGCCGGAATAGGTGTAGCCGTGGTTGAACTCATCCCCGGCAATCACCGAAGCAACTTCGTCGCTGACAATCGAGCCGCCGATCGGCGCGTAGCCGGAGCTAAGCCCCTTGGCGATGGTCATGATGTCAGGGCGGATGTTCAGGGTCTCGCTGCCGAACCAGTTGCCGGTGCGGCCGAAACCGCAGATGACTTCATCCGCAATCAGCAGGATCTCGTATTTGTCGCAGATGCGCTGGATTTCCGGCCAGTAGCTGTCCGGCGGCACAATCACTCCGCCTGCCCCCTGCACCGGCTCGGCGATAAAGGCGGCAACGCGGTCTTCACCCAATTCCAGGATCGCCTCTTCCAGCTCGCGTGCGCGCTGCAGGCCGAACTCCTCCTCTGGCATATCGCCGCCCTCAGCCCACCAATGCGGCTGGTTGATATGGTGGATATCCGGGATCGGCATACCCCCCTGGGCATGCATACCGCTCATCCCGCCCAAGGAACCGCTGCCGACCGAGGAACCGTGGTAGCCATTCTTGCGGCTGATAATGACCGACTTCGCAGGCTTGCCCTTCAGCGCCCAATAATGACGCACCATGCGGATGTTGGTATCGTTGGCCTCGGAGCCGGAACCGGCAAAGAACACATTGTTCAGGTCACCCGGCGCCAGTTCGGCGATCTTGGCGGCCAGCGCGATGGCCGGAACATGAGTGGTTTGAAAGAAGGTGTTGTAATACGGCAGTTCACGCATCTGACGGGCGGCCACTTCGGCCAGCTCATCCCGGCCATAACCGATGTTGACGCACCACAGGCCCGCCATCGCATCCAGGATCCGGTTCCCTTCGCTGTCGGTCAGATGCACGCCATCGGCGCGGGTGATGATGCGGGCGCCCTTCTGCGACAGTTCGCCATTGGCGGTGAACGGATGCATGTGATGGGCGGCGTCCAGCGCCTGCAGCTCGGCCGTCGGCATGTGGTTGGTGATAACGGTCATGGGACTCGCTCCTGAGAATGACTGATTGGCACCAGAATATGATCAAATTCCCATGTGTCAATCGAATCAGTTTGCGGCCTGCAGCCCCTGAACCACATGCTCCATCCCCTCGTAGACGTCCCGCTCCATCGCCAATGCGGCCATTTCCGGGTCCTGCCGCCGCAGCGCCTCCAGTATGTCCTTGTGACGGTCCGGGAAGCTTTGGGTGCCGAGCCGCCCGCTGACCACCCGCAGCGAGGGGCCGAAGCGCAGCCACAGCCGGTCGGCAATGTCACTGAGAATGGGGGCATCCGCATGGGAATAAAGCGCCGTGTGGAAGCTGTAGTTTTGCACCAGGTACCCCGCCACATCGCCTGTCGATATGGCCTTGTCCAGCGCAGTGTCGATGGCCACCAGCTGCGCGATACTCGCTTCTGCAATCCGCAGTGTTGCCCGGCGGGCAAGTTCGCATTCTATTGTTTTTCTGGCAAAAATAAGCTCCTCAAGGTCACCGGGCCCCAACAAGGGCACCGATACGCGGCGGTTGCCCTGGAACACCAGCGCCCCGTCCGATATCAGCCGCCGGATTGCCTCCCGGACCGGTGTCATGCCGGCCCCCAGCGTCTCCACCAGCCCCTGGATTGTCACCGCTTGGCCGGGCACCAGTTCGCCGAATAGAATCTGCGATCTGAGTGTCTGATAGACGATCTCATGCGCGGGCGGTTTTGCAGGGCTTTCCTGTGCCGCAACGGGTGGTGAAGTGGTCTCGGTCACCTGGGGTTTTCCTCCTCGGTTTTGGCCAGCTTGCACCATCCGGAGCCAAGTGAAAACATAAAGAGTATTGCCGAACGCGACAAAACTTGATCAAATCCTTTCACAGCCGGACCCGGAAGCCGGCATGCACAGGGAGAAATTCATGACACTGAAAACGATGACCATGACTGCCGTCGTTGCCCTTGGCACGGCCGCCGCTGCTACTGCGGAAGAGGTGCGCGTCTACAATTGGTCGGACTATATTGACGAAAGCCTGCTGGAAAAATTCGAAGCCGAAACCGGCATTGACCTGATCTATGATGTCTTTGACAGCAACGAGGTTCTGGAAACCAAGATGCTGGCCGGCGGGTCGGGCTATGACGTTGTTGTGCCGACCGGATCGTTCATGGCGCGCCAGATCCAGGCCGGCGCCTTTCAGAAGCTGGACTCGTCGAAACTGGCCAATGCCGGCAACATGTGGGACGCGATCGAAGAACGCACCGCCCTTTATGATCCCGGCAATGAGTATTCCATCAACTATATGTGGGGCACCACCGGCATCGGCGTGAACATCGCCAAAGTCAAGGAAGCCCTGGGCGAAGATGCCCCGATCGACTCGCTGGAGCTGGTGTTCAACCCGGCCAACATGGAAAAGCTGGCCGACTGCGGCGTGCATTTCCTGGACGCCCCGGATGAGATGATCCCGGCGGCGCTGAAATACATTGGTGAAGACCCCAACAGCATGGACGCCGATGTGGTGGCCAAGGCGGAACCGGTGCTGCAGGCGATCCGCCCTTATATCACCAAGTTCCACAGTTCTGAGTATATCAATGCACTGGCCAACGGCGATATCTGCGTCGCCTTCGGCTGGTCCGGCGACATTCTGCAGGCGCGCGACCGCGCGGCCGAGGCGGAAAACGGCGTCGAGATCGAGTTCAACGCCCCCAAGGAAGGCGCGCTGATGTGGTTCGACCAAATGGCAATTCCGGTCGACGCTCCGAACCCCGAAGGTGCCCATAAGTTCCTGAATTTCATCATGGATGCGCATAACATGGCGGCGGCGTCCAACTATGTCTATTACGCCAATGGCAACAAGGCGAGCCAGGAGTTCCTGGAACAGGATGTGATCGGCGATCCGGCAATCTATCCCGGCGCCGAGACCGTCAAGAACCTGTACATCAAGGAAGGCTACCCGCCGAAAGTGCAGCGCAAGGCCACCCGCATGTGGACCAAGGTCAAATCCGGCACCTGATCAGCCGGACCTGACCCGCGGGGCGCATCCGCCGCCCCGCATTTCCTGACGCGCCTGGATTAACCCACGCGCGGCCATCCGAGACATTCGCGCGACACTTCGCAGAAGAGGCCCGGCTTGACTGCTTCCGAATTCGAACCCTGGAACGATCCCGAGGCAAAGCCCTTGATCCACTTTCAGAACGTCACCAAACGCTATGGCGAGTTCACCGCCATCGACGATTTGACCATCGGCATCTACGAAAAAGAGTTTTATGCTCTGCTGGGCCCTTCGGGTTGCGGCAAGACCACGCTGATGCGGATGCTGGCCGGGTTTGAAACCCCGTCTGAAGGCACCATCCGGCTGGCCGGGCAGGATATCGCGCCGGTGCCGCCGAACAAACGCGCCGTGAACATGATGTTCCAGTCCTACGCGCTGTTCCCGCATTTGTCGGTCTGGGAAAACATCGCCTTTGGCCTGAAGCGCGAGAAAATGCCCAAGCACGACATCAACGACCGGGTCGACGAGATGCTGCGTCTGACCCGGCTGGAGCAATTTGCCCGCCGCAAACCGCATCAGATCTCCGGCGGTCAGCGGCAGCGGGTTGCCCTGGCGAGGTCGCTGGCGAAACATCCGAAACTTCTGCTGCTGGATGAGCCGCTGGGCGCGCTCGACAAGAAGCTGCGCCAGGAAACCCAGTTTGAACTGATGGATATTCAGGAGAAGACCGGCACCACATTTGTGATCGTGACCCACGACCAGGAGGAGGCAATGACCGTGGCTTCCCGCGTGGCGGTGATGGATCACGGCAAGATCATCCAGGTGGCCACGCCGGACCGGATCTATGAAAATCCGAACTCCGTCTATGTGGCTGACTTCATTGGCGATGTGAACCTGATTGCAGGCACTGCCAAACCCAATGGCAGCGACACCTATGCAATGTCCTGGCACGAGGGCCACGCGCCGCTGACCGTGCAGTCCCCAAATCCGCTATCCGACGGGCAAAATTGTCAGCTGGCAATTCGGCCGGAAAAAGTCTCCATCAGCGCCGAAAAACCCGAACAGGCGGACAATTCCGTGCAGGGCCGCATCCTGGATATCGCTTATCTGGGCAATATCTCTACCTACCACGTGGAACTGCCAACCGGCGCGGTGATAAAGGCGCAGACCGCCAACACCCGCCGCATCGCCCGCCGCGCCTTTACTTGGGAAGACACTGTCTGGCTGTCATGGACCGCCACGGCAGGCGTACTTTTGGCAGACTGATGCGCCGCTTTGTCCTGATTGCCATCCCCTATGCCTGGCTATTGGCGCTGTTTCTGGTGCCCTTTGCCATCGTTCTGAAAATCTCGCTGTCGGATTACGCGATTTCGATCCCGCCCTATGTGCCGCAGTTTGATCCGGAAACCGGCATCGGAGCATTGATCGACGCGCTGGACTTTGAAAATTTCATCTGGCTGACCGAAGATGACCTGTACTGGAAAGCCTATCTCAGCTCGCTGAAGATCGCGGTAATCTCAACTTTTTTCACCCTGCTGGCAGGTTACCCGATCGCCTACGCCATGGCACGCGCGCCGGCTGAGTGGCGGCCCACCTTGATGATGCTGGTGATTCTACCGTTCTGGACGTCGTTCCTGATCCGCGTTTATGCGTGGATGGGGATCCTGTCGAACGAAGGGTTCCTCAACCAATTTTTGCTGTGGACCGGGATAATTTCCGAGCCGCTTACGATCCTCAACACAAATACCGCGGTCTACATCGGCATCGTCTACACCTATCTGCCGTTCATGATCCTGCCGGTCTATTCGGCACTGGAACGGCTGGACGGATCGTTGATTGAAGCCGCCGAGGATCTGGGCTGTTCGCGTTTGTCTGCGTTCTGGCTGGTGACAATTCCCTTGTCGAAAACCGGTATCATTGCCGGCAGTTTCCTGGTCTTCATCCCGGTGCTGGGTGAATTTGTCATTCCCTCACTGCTGGGCGGATCAGACACGCTGATGATCGGCAAGGTGCTGTGGGAGGAGTTTTTCTCCAATCGCGACTGGCCGGTGGCCTCCGCGGTGGCGGTGGTTCTGCTGCTGCTACTCGTCATCCCGATTGTGCTGTTCCAGCGCAACCAGCAGAAACAGCAGGAGGCAGAGCAATGAACCGTATGAGCTGGTTTAATGCCGTATCACTGACCCTTGGCTTTGCATTCCTTTACATCCCAATGGTGATCCTGATCATCTTCAGTTTCAACGAAAGCAAGCTGGTAACGGTCTGGGCCGGGTTTTCGACCAAGTGGTACGGCGAGCTGATGCAGAACGAGGCGTTCCTGAATGCCGCCTGGGTGACCATCAAGGTCGCCGTGTTCTCCTCTACTATCGCCACCGTGCTGGGCACTATCGCCGCCTATGTGATGGTGCGCGGCGGGCGGTTTATGGGGCGGACGCTGTTTTCCGGCATGATCTATGCGCCGCTGGTGATGCCCGAAGTAATCACCGGCCTGTCGCTGCTCCTTTTGTTCATCGGCATCGGATTGGACCGCGGGGTGCTGACCATCGTCCTGGCGCATACCACCTTCTCCATGTGCTATGTTTCGGTTGTGGTGTCCTCGCGGCTGGTGACTTTCGACCAGTCGCTGGAGGAAGCCGCGCTGGATCTGGGCTGCTCCCCGGCAGAGGCGTTCCGGCTGGTGACCTTGCCGATCATTGCACCCGCGGTGATATCCGGCTGGCTCTTGGCCTTTACCCTGTCGCTGGATGATCTGGTGATCGCCTCCTTCACCTCCGGCCCCTCGGCCACCACCCTGCCGATCAAGATATTCTCCGCCGTGCGCCTGGGCGTCAGCCCGGAGATCAACGCGCTGTCGACGATCATGATCAGCATTGTGACCGTTGGAGTCATCACTGCCTCGCTGGTGACCAAACATCAGATGACCCGCCAGAAGCGGGAGGAACAGGCCGCGGAGCGCATCTGATGCGCCGGATATTTTCCGATTACGCCTACGGTCCCGGCCCCCGCACGACCTGCTGGTGGGACGAAACCATTGCAGCACCGGACTGGCCGGTGCTGCAGGGCGAAGTCTCCGCCGATGTGGCCGTCATCGGCGGCGGGTTCACCGGCATGTCAGCCGCGCTGCATCTGGCAGAAAGCGGCGTGTCCGTTGCGGTACTGGAGGCCGAGACCCCGGGGTGGGGCGCATCAGGGCGCAATGGCGGTTTCTGCTGTTTGGGCGGCTCAAAGCTTTCAGGCAGCACGATGCGGCGGGTTTTTGGCAAATCTGCGGCTGATACGTATCACGCCAGCGAGGAAGCCGCCGTGCATCTGGTTCGCGGCCTGCTGCAGACCCATGGCATCGATGCCGACACTCATTCACATGGCGAAACCCAGCTGGCACACAACGAAAAGGCGGTCCGCCGCCTGCAATCAGAAGCGGACGTACTGCGTCAGGCGGGAGAGGAACCGGAATTTCTGACCCGTGATCAACTCGCGGACAAAGGGCTGAATGGCAGCTTCCATGCGGCGCTGACAACACCGGTGGGATTTGCGCTCAATCCGCGCAAATACCTGTTCGGCCTATCCAAGGCCGCGCAGGATGCAGGTGCCCGAGTGTACCAACGCAGCGCAGCGCTGTCGGTACAACAGGCAGGCAGGGGCTATGTAATTGAGACTAAACAAGGGGGCCTGAAGGCTTCCAAGGTCATCATCGCAACCAACGGCTATTCCGCCGAGGACCTGCCCGGCTGGCTCGCAGGGCGTTACATGCCTGCACAATCCACCGTCATGGTGACCCGGCCGCTGACCCGGGCGGAACTGGGCTCGCAGGGCTGGTTCTCGCATCAAATGGCCTATGACACCCGCAATCTGCTGCATTACTTCCGGCTGATGCCCGACAACCGGTTCCTGTTTGGAATGCGTGGCGGGCTGCTGGCTTCCCCACGGGCTGAAGCAGGTATTCGCCGTAAACTGCGGCAGGATTTTGAGGCGATGTTCCCGGCATGGCGTGAAGTGGACTCCACGCATTCCTGGTCAGGCATGGTTTGCCTGTCGCGCAACCTAGTTCCCTTCATTGGCCCTGTACCGGAACGCCCCGGCATGTTTGCCGGGCTGTGCTATCACGGCAATGGTGTGGCGATGGGCAGCTATGCCGGACGGCTGCTGAGTGATCTGGTACAGGGGCACGCGCCCAAGCTGCCCTACTCACCCATAGTTCAGAAAATGGCACGCTTTCCGTTTGGCCGCGCCCGCCGGATGCTGATGCCTCCGGCTTATGCGGTTCTGGGCCTGATGGATTGAAGCGCTGCGCGTTCCAGTTCTGACGCCTGCAAGTCCTGTGCGCTGCCGCGTTCGGCCCGCCACCGGCAATAGGCTGCCATCCGCCAGTGGAACCAGGGCTTCAGCGCCAAGGCCCGCCCGGCAATCCGCGGATCGGGATAGGCGCGCAAAAATGCGTCTTCTTCATCCTTGGACAGCGGCGCCCCCCGGTACATCAGCTGCATCGCAGGCGACAGGAACAACGCCAGGTCTTCCGCCGGGTCGCCGATTTGCGGACATTGCCAATCAATCAGCGTCAGCGTGCCATCATGTGCCAGCAGGTTGCCTGGCACCGGGTCGCCATGAATCAGCACTAGCTGAGGCAACGGCGGAACCCGGCCCAACGGGCGAAGCGCCGCCAGCTGATCGCGATCGCGGCAGCTGCTCAGAATTTCAACGGTTTGCTGTTCAAGCGCCGCGCTGCCATTCACGCCGAAAGGCAAGCCCGGCGGGGGAGCCAGATCGTGCAAACGCCCCAATAGCTGTGCCACATGGCCAGTGTCCTGCTGCCAGGGACTGCCATTGACATGCGCATAGCCCAGCCATTTCCTGCCTTCAAATTCCCCGGTCTGGATCAGCGGCGGCACCATGCCGGTGCCTGACAGTGCCGTCAGCACAGCAACTTCCCGGGCCGGATCATTGGCAAACAGCGGGTTGGCGCCTTCGGCTGAATAAAGCTTGATCACCAGCGCGCCGGCCCGCCAGACATGATTGGACCGCCCGCCTGCCAGCCGCCTAGGAGCGGGCACATGAAGACCCAACGCAGACAAATGCGCAAAAAAGCGGGGTTCGTACTGGTCAGGAAGCGGTTGCAGGGCGGTCTCCGATGTTATGCCGCCCTGTTCTTAGACAGTTTTTCTGCCTGCGCATACAGCTGGATCAAGCCTCAGGATCACGCAGCGCGTTCACCGACGAAGCCAGAACCACGGACCCCCCTTCGGTGATCAACCCAACTTCGCCGCCCTGCATCCGGGTTTCGTTCACCTTGAAATAAATCTCGGCATATTCCTGCAGCAGCAGCTCGTCGCCTTTGCTGCTTTCGATCACAAAGGCGTATTCCCCCGCCTCAAGCGGGTTGCCGTCATCATCCAGACCGTTCCACTGGAAAGGCTCAGCCGAGACCGGCAGGGCGACGCGCTGCACTTCGGTGCCGTTTTTGTCCTGCACGACCAGTGTCACCGAATCCGCGGCAGCAGCCGGGTTAGGCGCAATAGTGATTTCATTGCTGCCATCAAAGTAACCAGGGGCCACCGCCCGTGCTTCCATCCCGACCCAGCCAGAAAGAGCCGCCATATTAGCCAGACCAAGCTGTGATTGCAGCCCTTCCAGCAGGTTGTTGCTCTTGGTCTGTTGCTCGACCATCGAGAATTGCGCCAGCTGCGCGGCATATTCAGTCGAATCCATCGGTTCCAAAGGATCCTGATTTTTCGCCTGCGCGGTTAGCATTTTCACGAAAGTATCAAAATCCGAGGTCAGGCCGGAGGTCTGCTGCGACGACGGCTGCGACGAATTGGATTGCCCTGCGTTGAACCCCGTAGAAGTAACTGGTGTTGTCATGTGTTCAAACCCTCATGTCCACACCGGCTGTTCCGAGCCGGAGGTTTTGTGTTGCTGCTTCGCCGGCGTCCTTTGCATCGGCGCCGCGTGTCTCTGCGGTTCCGCCGGACAGGCCGGAACCGCCGTCCGCTTCATCGCCGGGATGACCGGTGCCGGCCTGTCCGCCGCTGAATTCAAATGAGATATCTTCATATCCCATGCGGCGGAATTCCTCGGCCAGTTCATGGATGTGCCGGCGCATCAAATCACCGGTTTCCGGACGTTCCGTCTGAATGATCATGGTGATTCCTGTTTCGCTGGCCATCACGCGCATCTTCACATGGCCCAACTCCTGAGGGTTCAAACTCACCTCAACCTTTTGCTCGCCTTTGGCAGCAAATGCCTCAGCCATCTGGGCCGCAATCATGCGCGGTGCTTCGGGCCGGTGCGCCCCATGTGAGCCAATTGAGGCTTCCGTCAGCAGCTGCGTCAATCCTGGCGCTTCGCTGGATAATCCCAGTGTTCCGGCCAGCGCCTCATCAGTTCCGGACAACAGCTCTGCCGCCATTTTTCCGGCAGTCATCCCGCCAGCAAGCAAAGGCTGCAGCTGAGAAGCTGCCGACTGAATGATTTGCGGCGCTGCAGGCACTGTAGCCATCCTGGCATCGCTGCCTTTAAACGGATCGGCTAACGGGCTCTCAATTCCGGCTGGTTCCGCTTTAATCTGCGCTCCATTTCCGTTCGAAACAGGTGTGGAAGCTAGATCACGTTTCTGACCCGGCCCCTTCACAGCAACCTGGTTGACTGCAATGCCCGGATTTTCTCCTTGCGCAGCCGGATTGACCGCCTTCGCTATGCTGTCAGGCTTTTCGCCAATCGACTGAGCCACTGAATGGGTACTTGAACTTGAACCAGTCTCGAGAGATTTCGGCTGCGCCGCACTGATTGCATTTCCGTTTTTGCTTTGCCCCGTGCCATCGGTAACTTGTGCCCTTTCCGCCGGAGCCCTTTCAGTGGCTGTCGCAGCTGTTTGAGCAACAGTCTCAGGCGAAACGCGGGCAGTGTTTTCCCGGCGATTTCCAGTTTCCCTGACATCAACTCTGCGGACATCGGGTTCAGTACTATCCCCCAGCAGCTTTGTGGCTGGGTTCTCTGGCGCAGCTGCCGACGTTTTTGCTGCCGCCTGTGTTGCTGAACGCACTGAAGGCTGCGCTTTCTCTGTGTTTCCAGCTTCCCCGGCCTTCTCAGCAGGTTCCACATTGCCCTCAACGGACGGCCCGTGATGCATCACTGCCCCTGCTTTGAGGCCCGCACCCTGATCAGTGGGACTTACGCTGGAGGCTGCTTTGGGCATAGCGTCTGGCTGATCATTTCCGCCGGCAGGTGCACTGTCTCCGGGCTGAATACCGGCGCCGGCTCCCGGGTCCTTCACAATCAGCAGCCCGCTTCGCTGCTCAGCGGCCCGTGGCTCAACTCTTTCTCCAGTTGCTGTACTGACGCCGTGCGGGGACTTAACCTTAGTCTCTGCAGCACCGGCCTCTTCAGCGGTGGAAGTTCCCCTATTTTGCAACCCTGAAGCCATTTCCGCATCGGAAAGTACTGGATCAAACCTAGAGGGGTTCCTTGCCGATGTTTCCCGCTCCCCCTCAAAGAGTGTGCTTTGACTTGCCTGAACCGGTACTCCCTCGGGTACGTCCTGCCTTGTCGCAACGCGTGTGCCTTGGCTTGCCTGAACCGGTACGCCCTCAGGTACGTCATGCCCTGTCGCAACGCGTGTGCTTTGGCTTGCCTGAACCGGAACGCCCTCAGGTACGTCCTGCCCTGTCGCAATGCGTGTGACTTGGCTTTCCTTGCTGTCCTTGGCCGTACTCTTCTGCATCCTGGGTTCAGATTCGGCCTCGGCCGATTCGCCCGTAACTGATTGTTGTTCGGCCGCCGCTTCGCCAGGGCCGGACTGAGCAGACAAAAAATCTGAAAAGTCTCTTGAAGTATTTGATTTTTTTGAATCATCCGGAGAACCAGACGGTGACTTACCAGCAGAGCCGGCTTCCAAGCCAAGGATCGAATTCATATTCATGATCGTTTTCCAGACATTCTATCTCGACCCGGACAGACATACCCCAAAGCGGTTACGGCAATTTTAACCGGTTCCTGCGCAATCTTAGAAAAATCGATGAATTTCGACTTTCAACCGGAGAACCGGACATGTCAGATCTATTGCCAAACCTGCTTCAGGCCGCACCTTCAACCACCCCGGTGCGTCCAGCGGTCAGCGATCCCCTGCGCGAGGCCGCAATTGAACTCGAAGCCTCCTTCCTTGCAGAAATGCTTAAGTCCGCAGGGCTCGGTGAAGCCAGCGAAGGCTTCGGCGGCGGCGCTGGAGAAGAGCAGTTCTCCAGCTTTCTCATTCGCGAACAGGCCACGCAGATCGCCCGCTCCGGCGGGATCGGTTTGGCTGAATCACTTTATCACGCACTAAAGGAGACCCAAGATGAGTGACCCGAAACCTCAGCAGCTCATTGATGAACTTGATCAGATCCTGGACCGCGAGCGCAAGGCGCTGATGGCCGGCGACCTTGGCAAGCTGGAAGACCTTCTGACCAAGAAAGAGAAAGTCATCGGTAAGCTGAATTCCGTGTCAGAGCTTGAACGCGAGTCTCTGGTGCAAGTCCAAACCAAAGTCTCGCGAAACCAGCAGCTTCTGGACAGCGCCATGGACGGTATCCGTGCCGTCGCCGCCCGAATGGCCGAGACGCGCCGCATCCGAAAGGGATTGGATGTCTATGACCAGGCCGGCAAGCGGGCCCGTCATAGCACCCGAGGCGGCGGCAAGCTTGAAAAACGGGCCTGAGTGCAATTTTGGGAAAATTCTAGAAATACCGAATCCCGGCATTAGCACTCCCTTAGCAACTCCTGCGCCAATGTCGCCTTGCACCTTATGAAGGGTGGCGCGGAAGCCGGACGGCGGAACGCACAGTCAGAAAGACGTCACACAGCGCCCCTCGGGGCAAGTAGTACTGGGGCCAAAGCGCCCCGCAGATAAAGGAAAAAGCTATGACCAGCATTCTGACCAACAACGGCGCAATGGTAGCTCTGCAGACCCTGAAGACCGTGAACAACGGCTTGGAAGAAACCCAGAACCAGATCTCGACCGGCAAAGAGGTCGGCATGGCAAAGGACAACTCCGCGGTCTGGGCCATCTCCAAGTCGATGGAATCGGACATCCAGGCATATGAGTCCGTAGAGGACGCCCTGGACTTTGGTGAAGCAACGGTCGCGGTTGCATCCTCCGGTATGGAACAGATCGTCGAAGTTCTGAAAGACATGCGCGAACTCGTGATTTCCGGTGTTTCCCAGAACGTCGACCATGCTCAAATCCAGGCTGACCTGCTTACCAAACAAGAGACGATCGAATCAATCATCGACTCCGCATCCTTCAACGGCGCCAATCTGCTTGACGATGCCGTTACAGCGCAGCTCGACGTTCTTGGCGGTCTGAACGCCGCAAGTGACATCATCACCGTCACAGCGATTGATACCGCAGGCAACCTGAACGCAACTGGCATTACAGTTCTCGATTCAACAAACGCAGCAGCTGTCATGTCGGAAATTGATGTCATGCTGACTTTTGCAATCGGCAGCGCAGCGAGCCTTGGTGCTGCCAGCAACCGCCTCGAAGGACAGAGCGATTTTGTCTCCAAACTGACCGACTCGCTGAAATCCGGTGTCAGCACCATCTCTGACACCAACATGGAAGAAGCATCGGCGAGGTTGAAAGCATTGCAAACCCAGCAGCAGCTGGCGGTGCAATCGCTGACCATCGCAAACCAGTCGCCGTCCACATTGCAGCAGCTGTTCCGTTAACAGCCTGATCCGGGGCGCTGATGGCGCCCCGGTCTTCCCCTCTCAGAGAACCTGAAGAATAATACGTTAGGAAAACACGTGAATGCCCTTCTGAAGGCGAAGAGTGCCTATTCGGCGGCAAAGGCCCCGACCCGGACAGCAAAGAATTTCGAATATGAAGTGATCGCCCGCGTCACCCGCCGGCTGATCAAAGCCGCGCAGAAAGGCCGCGATGAGTTTGCTGAACTTGCAGCAGCATTGAACGACAACCGCAAGCTTTGGTCAATTTTCGCCGCTGATCTCGCGTCAAAGGGCAACCCGCTGCCGGATGAACTCAAACTCAGCCTGTTTGAGCTGGCAGAATTCACGAGGCAACACACCAGCAAAGTGCTTCAACGCAAGGCCGATGTCCGGCCGCTGGTAGAAATTAATACGGCCATCATGCGTGGCCTTCGTGGCGGAGCATCCTGAATATGAGCGGACTTGTCCTGAAACTTGCCCCCAAGGAACGTGTCCTTGTAAATGGCGCGGTGATAGAAAACGGCGACCGCCGCAGCCGCCTGTCCATTGTCACCCCTGATGCCAACATCCTTCGCCTGCGCGATGCGATCCATCCGGAAGAAGCCAATACGCCGGTGCGCCGGGTATGCTATGCGGCGCAGTTGATCCTGTCCGGTGATGCCGACCCCGAGGAAGAGCGCCTGCCAATGCTGCGCCGGATCGAAGAGTTGAGCCAAGTCTTCACCGATCCTGACAGCCGCGCATCCATTGCCGAGGCAACAGAAGCAGTGATCGGCAACAACCACTACCGCTGCCTGAAGGCGCTGCGCACCCTGCTGCCGCGCGAAGACCGGCTGTTTGCTGTCAGACCATCCTGATAGCCTCCAGCTCCTCCAGCCTGCTACAAGAATTGCGGGCTGGAACTCCCTTTCGGCTGAACCTGGAAAGCAGCTTTCAGCAATGTGCAGGATCGGTGCACAGTCTTAATATTGGCCGTCGGGCATAGGGTGCACCTGATACTTGCAGGCGAAGCAGAGAATGTTGACGAGCAGGCGGTGCAATCCTTGCAAACCAGGGTTGGCGCGCTGGCCGCCGCCAACAATTCAGATCACAAATACTCAAGACGTGGACCTGCAAGTGAAGCGTGGGAAGACCAAACGCACCCGTTCCACGCGATTGGTCGAACCGCAATGCCGCCTGCTGCCAGTCTTGCGGCCACTTTCCACTACTCCGATAGTGCAGAACCGAGACAAATCTACCTCTAATAAGGCTGACCGACCGGCAGCTTGCTCACCCTTTCACTGCGTCCGGCAGTTAACCTGTCACTTGCAGAACGAGGGTCACGCGGTGGTTCAGAAACTTTTCGGACGGCTGATACGGCTCCTGAAGCTGCTTCAGATTACCAATAATCAACAGTTGCAAGGGGCCAAAGGGCACGGGACTATCCCCTGATTTCTGCTTCACCCGAGCTCCGCTTTAGCCGGGCGGTCTGCGAGTCAAGCGGCCCAATCAGGTCTGGTGCGCATACACCACCTGCCGACCAATGCGATGCGTTCGTCATTGACATCGAACTATTGGCAATTTCAATAGTTCAATCCAGTATTTTGCGGCCTCTACGTGC
>NZ_JAKFZM010000100.1:0-3958 GCF_021654205.1 Leisingera sp. MMG026
GGACGCTTCTGCCAGACGACGCCAGGCAGCCGAGGCTGTGTGAAAACTCCGGATGCTGTATGCTTTTCGGCAAAGACCGGAGGCAGGCATGTCGGGATATATCGAAGGTACGGACCGCAGTCAGGTGACACTTTTTCCGGCCCGGCTGGAAGACTGGACAGACGAGGATAATCCGGTCCGCGTGATTGACCTCTTCGTGGACGAGATTAATCTTGGGGAGATTGGTTTCCTGCGGACGGCGCCGGCGCAGACAGGACGGCCCGGCTATCACCCATCGGTCCTGCTGAAGCTGTTCATCTATGGCTATCTGAACCGCGTCCCTTCGAGCCGTGCCCTGGAGCGGGAGGCTGGGCGCAATGTCGAGGTGATGTGGCTGACGGGTCGGTTTGTCCCGGACCACAAGACGAGCGCCAACTTTCGGCGCGAGTTCGAAGGACCAGGAATTGATCCGGGGGATCAATTTCCCTGAGAACGGCCCGGCGATCCGGCGGACCTGTGCGCAGTTCGTCGAACTCTGTCGCCGGATCGGGGTGCTGAAGGGGGATTGTGTTGCCATCGATGGCTCCAAGTTCAAGGCGGTGAGTAATCGCGACAAGAACTTCACCAAAGGCAAGATCGCCAGCCGTACCGCCCATCTGGTCGCGAGCATCGAGCGCTACCTTGATGAAATGGTCCGGATCGACCGTCAGGAAGAGGGCGAGGCCCGGGCCGGGAAGATCGCCAACCTGGCGCAACGCTGCGAGCGCATCCGGCAGGAGATCGAGCGCCTGGTGGACATGGGCGAAGCGCTCAGGGAGAGCCAGAACAGGCAGATCTCCCTGACGGATCCGGATGCCCGCTCCATGGCCACCAGCGCCAAAGGCAGCGGTTTTGCGGGCTACAACGCCCAATCCGCAGTGGATACCGAGACCCATCTGATTGTCGCGCATGACGCGATCAATGCCGGGCATGACCGTGAACAGCTGTCGCCGGTGGCGAAGACGGCGAAGGCCGCTCTCGGACGCGGCGAAATGAGCGCGGTCGCTGACAAGGGCTATTTCAGCGGCCGGGAAATTCTGGCCTGTCACAAGGATGGCATCACCGCAACCCTCCCCCGGCCCGAGACTTCGGGCAACCGCAAGAAGGGCATGTATGTGAAGGCCGACTTTGCCTATGACGCGGATACGGATATCTGCCGATGCCCGGCAGGTGAGACGCTGACATACCGCTGCACGACCGAAGAAGGCGGCCTGGGGTACGGCGATACTGGACCAACGCCTGTCAGGCCTACCCTGTCAGGGCGCGCTGCACGACCGGCAGGGAACGTCGTATCACCCGATGGGAACGCGAGCATCCGGCCGACGAGATGCGTGGCCGTTTGAGCCGCGACCCGGCCTTGATGGGCCTCCGCCGCTCAACCGTCAAGCACCCGTTCGGCACAATCAAGAACTGGATGGGAGCGGCGCACTTCCGGATGCGAATACTCAAGAACGTCCGCACCGAGATGGCCTTTCATGTCCTCGCCTATAACATCAAGCGGATGATGGCCCTGATCGGGGTACGTGGGCTTCTGACTGCCATTCCGGCCTGATGGGTGTCGCTCAGCTCAAATCGTACCGCAAAAAAAACGCCACAAGAGCGCGGATTCAGCCCTCTCCGGCGTATAAGGCGCTAAAGTGACCCGAAATCCGGCTGCCTCCACAAAATCGACTGAAACATCCTCATCGTCGAGAAACCAAGCGAGTTTCCACACACCCTCAGCCCGTAACCAGACATGCGAATGAGGCACTCGGTGCTGGATGCTGCGGGTGCGAGGCTTGCTAGCCAATGCATCAATTGCGGACATTCATCCAGGCACGGGCTAGGGCATTACCTTCGAAGGTTCGCTCTCGGCCCGAGAATTGCCAAGGGCCTACCTTCGCACGCCTTCCAGCACCCGCGCGCTCACTTCCTCATCCTCGTCGCCAGAGCCGTGCAGGACACTGACATCACCGGTCGGCTCAAGGATGACCGCATGAACGCGGCGCAGATCGAATGCGTTCGCCTCCCGCAGTTTTCCGAATAGATCAGCTTCTGTCATACGCGTATCGCGGAGGTTCTGATGCAGAATCTCGCCGTTTTCCATGACGAGCACTGGATCGTTCTCAATACTCTTGCGGACCTTCGGAGACGCCGTCCGAACGAAGGAGATCAGGCTCTGTACGACGAACAGCGCAACAAGCGCCCCAACCCCGAGAAACAAATTTTCCTTTGGCGAGATAATTGAACTGGCAATGACTGATCCGCAGGCAACCGTGACCGCAAAATCATAGCTGGACATCTTCGAGAAGGATCTCAGCCCGTTCAGCCGGGTGAGTGCGACAACCGTGGCGACACATACGGCCGCGCGGAAAAGTATCTCTAAGAGATCGTACAGCATAATCTGTCCTTTCGCCTAATGAGCGCCGCAAACGAAATCGGCGCCGCATCCTGGCAATGGCGTTACCCTTTGAGCTTTCGCCCGCGCCTGATGAAGAGCCTGGCAAGCACAAAAACAAATGCGAAGGCTATGAGCCCGAGATAGCGTTCATAAATGCCATCAATTTCGTCAGGCAGGAAAAAGAAGACCGGTGCAGAGATCGCCCAGACGATTGAAATCCCGACGAGCACCTGACCATAGTAGCGCCCCGCTCGGGCGGCCCCTTGGGACATCAACCAGGGAATGATCGCCATGAGCAGACCCAGCGCGTAGACAAGATAGATATGGATCACCACGCCGTCACTGTCATTGTCGCCATATTCATTCCGTGCCCCGACAAGAAAGACGATGAGCCCCAGCAGGGCGAGGCCGATGATCCCGCAACTCCAGCCCCATCCGCCCATGTGAACATGCGCAGCCAGCAGCGCAACGGAAATAAGAGAGCCCGAGAAAGCGTATATGCCGATATCGACAATGAACTCGTATTTGCCTGCGCCCAGGTCGCTGATCGTATCAGCGATCCAATCGTGATCAGGGACAAATAAGTCAGCCGCAATGATGGCGGCGGAAAACACAAGACAGCCAATAATCGCATACCAACCAAGCACTATCATCAGCGTGGGGGCATTCTCTAACTTCGGAGATTTTGTCTCGTCATTCATGTCGGATCACCGCCTGATCGCGCCAGGGTAACAACTCCTGAGGAGTGAGACCCAGTGAAAAAGGTCAAAGGGGCTCGCGACAGCCCCTTCGCTTGATATGCCGTTATAAGGGCCGGATCAGTCCCACCAGCCTTCATCCACCGATTCCATCTCTTCGAGCTGCTCTTCGGTTTTGCGGGTTACGATGACATAGCTCTTGTCATCCACCGGCGTGAGCCGAATGTCTTCAACGGGGATCAGCACGTGCTTGTCGCCAATGTCGAGAAAGCCGCCGACTTCGGCCACAATACCAATCATCTTGCCACCGCGATCAAGGATCACATCTTCGATTTCGCCGATGTCATTCCAGTCCGGGCCGACACCATCAGCTTCCCAGTTCCCCCAGGTATCTTCGTCCATGGGACCATTCAGCGTGTAGATATCACCACCGGTGATGTCGCGTGTCCGGATCAGGTTTTCGGTATCCATCAGGGTTTCCGCAACGGCCGGCGCCGCGGCCATGCCAGCGATAAGGGCAATAGAGGCAAGGCGAGACATGAGATGTTCCTTTTCTGTTTGCTTCACAGACTGAACATTCTGAAGATGACTTTTGTTCCGAGAAAATTTACCTACCGTCGAAGTCGTGCTGCTTTGTGTGGATGCCGTTACCATTCCCAAGAGCTAACACGGGCTTGCGATTCTTGTAGCGGGGTTTCATCGAGCGGCCACTTTGTCCGCGATGAGTGAATTCGGGTGACTGATCTCGCTGCAGCATGCTTGAACGGCTGGTTTTCACGCCGCGCAGCGGAGCCGAAAATGATGCAGTCGCAGCGATTTTTCTGCTGCAAGCGCGCAGCGAAAACATCCAAGGTACAGGTTG
>NZ_JAKFZM010000101.1:0-3896 GCF_021654205.1 Leisingera sp. MMG026
TGGATGCATACTTCTATGCCAGTTTCACGGTTAAAGCCTGCCATGAAGTGCCGACAAATGGCATTGGGCAATACAGGGGACAGCACTGGGCTGAGTTAATTTCGGATAACACTTCATCATGATACACAAAGTTGGTTACTTTCTTCTGGTTTCACCGGCATCCCTCGGGTTCAACATATTGATACTTTGGGCGTATCTCTACCTTGGGCCAGTCTCAGGCACAGTAGGGCTGCAGAGCTTTGCTGAGCTTTTGGCAGGCGTGTTGCGTCACGGATCGGTGCTCCATTTGGCCGTCAACGCTTTGATCATCGCCTTGGCAGGATGGCAGGTAGAGCCACGCCTCGGCCATATGGGCACTGTATTATTAATGCTTGCATGCACTGTGTTGGGGACAGGGGCGGAACTCGTCATTGTTGGACCCGGCTTTGCGGGAGCCTCTGGTGTGGCCTATGGGCTTGGCAGCTGCGCTGCTCTGTCAGTGGCGTCCAAGAAACAGCGCCCCTGGTTGCTGCTTTGGGGCGCGGTGCTGCTTGCAGCCGAGTTGCATTTCGCCGATGAAAGCCTCGCAATTTATTCCCACGCTGTTTCTGCCGCCCTGGGAGGGGTATTCTTTATGTTCGAAAATCTCTTTGGCACCAAAGCGCCCGCGCTGAAGCCTATGGTGCTCAACCACCTTTCCCGCGTGGTTGAAATCATTGCACAAACTGATGAAGACGACGCGGCAGAAGCAGAGGCCGCAATGCTCAGCCAGGGTGTCAGCAATATGTTCATTCTTAAGCAGGGCAGCAGCATTCTTGGTGTGACTGGATATACTCCGGATACCGAAGCCGATGGCGTTGCATGGTTGTCCTGGACTTATCTGGACCAGGACTGCGCCGGCCAGGGGCTGGGGCGGCAGATGATGTCAGACTTGCTGCAGAAACTGACAGACAGTCAGATGCGAAAGCTCTTCATTGAAACCAGTGACTACGCGGAAGACGGTGAACAGATCTATGCAGCCGCGCACCGTATGTATGAAGAGTTTGGTGCGGATCTGGAAGTAACGGTGCCGGATTACCATGAACCGGGAGAAGCCAAGATGATCTATGCGCTGGTCAACCATGAACAGGCCGCCCCGCCCGCACCAGAGCTGAAGGTTTCCAATGGGATCCGGTTCACCGGGGCCGAAAAAGCGCCGGAAGGAGACAAGGTAGCTGGTCTAAAATGGCAGGAAACGGGTAAAGGCCTAGAGGGGGCAGAAGCCGTTCTGGCAGATGCTGCAGTCAATGGCGCACGCATGGCTGTGCTGGTGCTGCCATCGGATCTTTCAACGGCAAATAGTGCAGCTCTTCAATCACAAGGGTTCAAATTTTGCGGCAGCCTGAAAGATTTTTACAGTTTGGGGTTGCAGCAAGATTGGTGGACATGCTCATTGCACCCGAAAGATAAAGACTGCCCCGCATTTTACACAGAGAACTGAATATGCTTGGAAAAATTAAAACTATCGCATTTGTTGGCATTGCTGGCTTTGTTGCCTACTCTATGTTCCTTGCCCCCCAAAGAGAGCAGACAGCGGACCTGGGCCAGGTCTTGGACCGCACCGAGTATGCGCTGATGAACTACGAAGCCTTCTTAGGTGAAAACAATGTTACCACGGCAGACGACTCGCAGATCAAGGAATTTACAGAGTATCTGACAAACGTTATGAACTCCGAACCTCGGTTCTTTGATCAAACCCTTGGTCTTGAAACCCAGCAGGATGCGAAATTCCTGGGCTTTGCCGATGCAAACGAAAACGGGGTTCAGGACAGTGAGGAAGGTGACGTTTTCACCGTTGAAATCGACGAGGAAAACAAGCGTCTGATCGCCTCGGATGTGAGCGGAAACTCGACCGGCCTGCGGTTCTCCGGGACCGGATTTCTGGCCGGTGCGCTGATCGGCTCGCTGATCAGCCGCCAGCGGTCCGCCGGGGTGACAAAAGCAAGCTTCAACAATCGTACAATCACCCCGCGGTCCAGCTACAAGGCACCTTCAAGCGCCCGCTCGGGCGGCCTGCGTGCCGGCAAGTAATCCGGATCGCGAACGCGAACGGCAGGCCTGGATGCGTTTCGGCGTCCGGGCCATTCTTCATTCTACCGAAAGAGGTCGCTATGACGGAGGCATCCAGCCTGAACCGTTATCAGGATTTACCCCGGAGACAGGGCGCAATTCTTCTGGGTTCGATCCTTGTGGTGGCATTGTGCGGGATCGTCTATGAGCTGATTATTGGGACCGTCTCCAGCTATCTGCTTGGCAACTCAGTTTATCAGTTTTCGCTGACAATCGGGTTCTTTATGTTCGCCATGGGGGTTGGGTCATATGTTTCACGTTTCATCAATGGAAACCTGATCCAGGCCTTTGTCCGGGTAGAGATTATTCTGGCCCTGGTTGGCGGGCTGTGCAGCATCTCCCTTTTCATGCTCTTTCCGATGGCACCCTGGTTTTATACAGTGGGAATGTTCACCTTCATCTCGGCTATCGGGTTTCTGGTCGGGCTTGAAATTCCTTTGCTGACCCGGGTTCTGTCGGAAGGCTCCACAGTCCGGGAGTCGATTTCAGGCGTGCTGTCACTAGACTATCTTGGCGCGCTGCTCGGGTCAGTGATGTTTCCACTGCTGCTACTGCCCTCATTGGGACTGATTTCGTCATCTTTTGCAATCGGCCTGACCAATGCAGCAGTTGCCCTTCTGAACGTATTGTGGTTGCGCGACCATTTGGATGCTCCCCGGCGTATGATGGGCTATGTGCTGGCCGCAGTGGCCTTGCTGTTCGGCCTGACTCTGTCTGCAGGCTGGATCACAGCCTTTGCCCAGGACCATCTCTATTTCGACCGCATCGTCTGGCGCAAACAATCACAATATCAGACGCTGGTTGTGACAAACACCTGGAAGACAAACGATGTGCGCCTCTATATTGATGGGCATTTGCAGTTTTCTGAGGCCGATGAATACCGCTACCACGAAGCTTTGGTGCATCCGGTGATGTCTTGGGGCAAACCGGCAAAAAACGTTCTGGTCCTGGGGGGCGGAGATGGGCTGGCGATTCGGGAAATTCTAAAGCACCCAAGTGTTGAGCGCATTGACCTGGTGGATCTCGACCCTGCAATGACGGACTTGGGGAGAGACTTTGCGCCGGTGGTCCGCTTGAACAAGGGCAGCATGCAGGCCTCGCAGCTGCACGTCTACAATCAGGATGCCTTTCTTTTTGTTAAAGAAACGGACCAGCGGTACGACCGGATCATTATCGACTTCCCAGACCCCCACAACGAAGCTCTGTCCAAGCTCTATTCTGTGGAATTCTATGCTATGGTCGCTGCGGTCCTGACCGAAGATGGTACGCTTGTGACTCAAAGCAGCTCTCCGTTCTTTTCGCCGCACACCTATTGGACTGTTTCTGAGACCCTCAAAGCGGTTTTTCCCGAAGTTGCGAATTACCAAATCCCGATTCCATCGTTTGGCATCTGGGGTTTCAATTTGGCCAGCCGTACTGAAAATCAACCGCAAATCCCTTTCCCAGAGGATCTAAGGTCTTTGAAAACCAAAGACTTCGAAGCCGCCAAGGTTTTCGCGACAGATTTGCTACCCCAGCGCCCCGTTCAAGTGAATTCAATTTTTAGCCCAGTCATCTATCAGGAATACGCGCTCGACTTGGCACAATAATATTCCAACTGTTCAGTTTTGAAAACGAGTCCCATTTAGGCGGTTCAGACAACAGCTCGTGGCTTATGTATTTTCACCTTGCTTAGGTCATGTTGACAAATGGCGGATCCAGAGGCGGATCGAAGTGATGTCTATGAAGCCGAGGAAGCTTTCGGCTGTCTTGTCATAGCGGGTTGCCACACGCCGGGCATTCTTCAATTTGTTGAAGCATCTCTCGAC
>NZ_JAKFZM010000102.1:0-3570 GCF_021654205.1 Leisingera sp. MMG026
CGGCAAATCGGGAATCGGACACCTTCATCTTTGTCACGCGCGGTAGGGTCGAGCGCGATTGCTGCGTCCCAAAAATAGCGCATAAACTGAACATGGCCCGAATAATCCCAAACATACGCGGCAACGGTTCCGCCTTTATCGACAGACCTGACAAGCTCCGCTAACGCCTTTTCCTTATCCGGGATAAAGTTGAGAACGAGGCCCAACACGGCCACATCAACTGTACAGTCATTTACCGGGATGTTCTCGCCAGACCCTTGCTTGAAGGTTGCGCGTTTGTCGTCAATTTTCTTTCCTGCGAGGGTAAGGAAACCATCTGAAGGTTCGACACCGATAACTGACGCAGGGTCGTGACCTTCCAGAATTTGCGATGTAAGCGCACCTGTCCCGCAACCAAGGTCAAGCCATCGCAATCCGCCTGGAATGTCGAGCCAGGATAAGAACTTCTTGCCCGTTTTCCTGCTCCATCGGCCGACGTACATTTCGTAGGCGTCGCCATCGCTCCATTTGTCCCGCATAGTCTCGCCCTATGAGTGATTTGAATAAATTAAAGGGTAACACATGCAGGCTTTGGAGTCCGCTTTGGGCTGATTCTGTTGAAAAACAACGTGTTGCTGACGCAGAAAGTGATGCGCTGAACAGAGTGCGAGCGCCTTTTCGATCAGGCTTGAGTTCCGCCAGATTTGGCAGAGTTGAATGACCGCAATCGGGAAATCCGCTGCGGCGCAACAAATTGCGTGCAGCAGGTGCGAGCATTATCTGCGTCAGCAAAAGCGGCGCAAGCAAGAGGCGGCTGTGTCCGGCTCCTCGATGGTCGATCCCGGTCGCGGCGAACGGGCGGTTTGGATTTGGCCGAATTTTACACCGATGAATGACCGCAATTGGGAAATCCGCTGCGTCGCCACAAGAACCCTGCCGCAAGGGCGAGATTTTTCTGCGGCAGCAATAGCGGCGTGAGTAAAAGTCGGCTGTGTCCGGCGAAGTGTGAGTTTGAGTTGCTCTTGAATTTGCGCTCGCAGCGAATGGCCGGATCGCGGGCTGCAACCGCAGCATCAGGGTACTTTTACCAAGGCTGGAAATGGGCTGGAAGAGTTGTGCATTCAGCAGATGGAGAGGCAGCAAAACGCTGCCCCTCCTGTCATTTCACCACTTTGAATTGTCTCCCTTCAAAGGTCCAGCGCGGCTCACCGCGTTGAAGTTGTCCGTGGAGCATCCAGGTTTTGCCCTTGCGGGTAGCATCGGCTTCTGCCTTCTCGGCAGCAGCTAGCGCGGCAAGCCGTTCCATCGCCAGACGGCGGTTCTGGTGTTGCGAGCGGGTGTCGCGCACGACGACGGCGTAGACTTGCCCATCGGCGCTGGTCCAGCGCGCCCTGATCGCGCTCGACGTCTTGTTCTGGTGCTGGCCGCCAGGGCCTCCCGCGCGAATGGCCTGCATTTCCACGGAGGCCGGATCAATCCGCACTGCGTCAGTGGCCGCAGGCAGGTGGAAAATCTGCACAAACCAGTTCTTCCGTTTATGCCCGGGGCGCAGCTCGCTCTGACACCGCCAAAGAACTGTACCTTTAACGGCGCACGCCAATTCGACAGCCCGAGCACCGCTCAGGATCACCACCGCTGAGGCGGGGCCGTGTGTGGCGTCCCTTGTCGCGACATCGAGTTCGACTCCGTATTGAGTGGCCTTTGCCCCCAGCCAGGACAACAGATGGCCCACAGCCTGACGGCATTCACCCGGACCATTGCCGCTGGACAAGAGAAGGGCTTCCCTGCCGCTCATGCCGCACCTCCCATCGTCTTGAAGGTGACAAGCGGCAGAAGACGCGCCACCGCGTTTGCGATCCCAAAGCCCACCAGGTTCTGCAGTACCTGTTCCGGGTCTTTGTAGGCCTGCCCGGCTTCTTCCAGCAAAAGATCGCGGTCCCCGCAAATGACGCGCCCGCCGAAACGGGTGTGGGTCAGGGCTGCCAGATCAGAGCGGGTTTTGCGGATCCGCCCATGCATGGAGGACCGGTCATACTTCCTGCCAGCCCCATGAGAGACCGAGCCAAGCGCCTCGGATACGGTATCCGGCACCTCCAGGAGATAGCTCGGCGCTTCGCGCGACCCTGCGAGCGGAACGAGGCCCCCCTCCGGGCAAGCCGCCCCTTTGCGATGCAGCCAGCTATCTGAATGCGGCACGACGTGATTATGCACCGTGTCGCAGATCAGCCGGGCCTCACTGCCAAGCGCTTCAGACGCAGAGGAAGCAATCAGCGCCCGATTCACGCGCGCCCAGCGGGTTGCCGCATCATGAAGGGCGAGATAGCGCGCCGCCGCATCGCTTTCCGCGGCGAAGCCCTGTTTCCAGCTGTCATCCAGCCCTTGAAAAATCCCGGCGCCGCGCCCGCGCGAACCGGAATGCACCAGCAGGCACAGATCATCTTTTTGCAGGTCAGTACGGGTGTGATCCATGACTTCGCCGACCACCTGCACTTCGCAGAAATGGTTGCCGCCGCCGATGGTGCCGAGTGCTTCTGGACCGATCAGTCCCGTCAGGCCAGCTGCATCCAGTGCTGCAAGCGCCTGATGAAGATCAGCCCCGTCTTCCAGTACAGCCAGCCGCCGAGCGGCCTTGTCGAGTTTGAGCCGGCGCCGAGGCAGATCGAGGCGGAACAAAGCCATACCGCAGCCGATATCCGGCCCGACAAGCTGGGGCCAGATCCGGTCGGCCAGAAAAGCTGCACCAACGGGGCCGAAGCGGCCTGGATGCAGATCCGGAAATCCGGCGACGGCCGTCATGCCCGGCCAGCCAGCCACCTGTTCAAGTTGCTCTTCTGCACGCCCGTCGATCCAAGCCGCACGATTGTAGAATTTGGAGATACGGGCGCACGCGGCGCTCCGTTCCCCGGAAATGGGATTGCCCATCGTTCATCTTTCCATAGCAATAGAAGCGGCCCGAGAGGGTCGCGGATGGATCGGCACGATGTTGGGAAACCCCGAATTGGGGATCAGAACCGCGTCAGATCCTGCGGAAGGGAAGTGTTGATGGTTACGGTCATGGCTTACCCTCCTGTCTGTTGCGGATGAAAAGTTGGGAATGGATAAGCCGCAGATGCCGCTCCCGGAAGTCCTTGATCTCAAAATCTGGGACGGTGATGCAATCACGCGACAGGGAGGCTTACCCAAGATGTGACGGCAGATGGCTGTTTGCCACTTGCCGGGTCTCTTCGGAACCGCCCATGCCATGCAGTTGATGCTGCACCACACTTGATTGGCCGATTTGGTGAAGCTGCGTCGCTGCTTAGCTGGGTACTGCGAACGGCATGTGTGGGTGGCGGCTGCGTTGCATGCGTTTTCTGCGGTGATCGCGGCGGCCCGTCAGTACCGTCGTATGTCCAGCCTGTTTACACAGCCAGAGTTGAGGGTTGCTGGCCTTGATGAGCTCCCCAAACAAGGTTCCTATCGGCTAGCGTAATTTTCAAGTACTCCAAGGTATCTTTCCAAGGAGTAAGGTATTCCACCTTGGGATACCAGTGCAGCCCTGGGGTGAATGGATGGAGGTCGCATCACACTATAGATGTGGTGGCCTTACTC
>NZ_JAKFZM010000103.1:0-3384 GCF_021654205.1 Leisingera sp. MMG026
CAGGTTCGGTACTCAGCTCTGAACAGGAAATGCAACTAGCGCTCCGATTACCTCAGGTTTCATCTGCGGGATCATCGTCAGAAATGACGACACCAAAACGCCTAACTCGGCGAGCATTAATTTTTGTTTCCTTACCGATCACCTTAAGCGCTGCCTTGGTTCGGGTTGTTATTTTCTCCATTTCCGGGGACGGGTTCGAAATTCTTGAAAACTGCATTGCGTTGGACAATAGCCTCCTCAGCTCCACCCCGGAGCTTGCCTTGAAAACTTCAAGATATTTTTCCAGCGGCGCCTCCGCAATTACACCTAGCAGCTCTTCGCTCCAGCTGTCCTTTATTGAAGACAGGGCGCTCTTGAAGTCTTGTGGTGGCTTTAGCTTTACCGCCTTTGCATCAAAAGCTGCGCGCAAATCTGGATCTGTAATGTCGTGGGCGAATGCATACTCGTTCAAGTCAAAGAAACTGTGACCTTCATCTCTTTCGTTTACATAAAGATCAATTAACTCTTTAGCTTGATCTTCTCGCCCTAGCTCCTTTAGAAGGGTCACTGTTCCATTCACATTGAGTGGCGTTATGTGATTGAAGTTTTTCTTAAAAGACTCGTATATCCCATCGAGAACTTCATCCGCGTCATTCGCGAAGGAGCCATGGTAGGCCTCCCAAGCCTTCTCAAACGATCCATCTGCCCTAGCTGCAACTATCTTAGCTTCAAGAGCTTTTGCGTGAGGCACAATTTTTTCCGGTGTGAAATAGCCAGCCATTACACCGTCCATTAGGGCAAGATCAAACTCATCTGTCCATGTGTAGCCGTAATCTTCGAGTTTAGCCTTCCAAGACGCTTTGCTCCCACTGTCATCCATTACTTCTTCATCAGAGGCAAGAATAGCCCACTCTGCTGACAAGGAACGGATGAAGTCTAAGGAAGGAGCTTCAGTTGGTTGATCATTTGACCATGAAAAAAGCGCTACAGAAGCAACCACTGTATCAAATACTTCGCTTGAATACTCTGATATCATTGGCTGCACAGCGCGTACCAAGCGATCAATTCTTCGGATGACGCGAATATTGGTAATGCCAAGCTTGACACACTTACTAGCAACTTTCTTGGAGACTTCGTCCGGCGTGTCAAATGCCGCTTCTGCTGCCTCCACAGCGCTTGGGCAAAATTCGATCGAAATATCAACTACTTTTTCTAGGCTTTCTCGAAAATCTTGTTGATCACCATCCGTTAGCTCCTCTTCATTCAGGATAATGACGACTTTGCAGGCTCGCTGCTCCTTTAAAAATGAAGCGAGTCCGAGGACGTCCTTTATATCTAGGTCTCTCCCTCTCCTTTCTATATCATCGATGCAAATGAGTTGTTCGTGGGTCGTTAGAGAGGCCAACGCCGTGGCAGCATCTGAGTCAGTTATACCCTTCAAGCCTGGAATAAGATGAATAAACTTAGCCTTCTTCCTCCAGTCGAACCTTGATGACAAATAGCTGTCCAACTTGTCGATGTTGGTTTTCTCATCATCGGGAGTTAAAGAGATCTGATTCTCGAAAATAGAGAAGCGAAGCTCCGCAAGAGAGTTCAGGCCGAATAAGGAAATATATGAGTAATTCCCGAATGGGATTTTCTTATTGGCCTTTGCGGATTCAACAGCCTTGTTCCAAAGATGAGTTTTCCCTACTCCCCATTTGCCTCGAATACACAGCACTTCGGGCTCTTTGCTCGAAAGGAAGAACTCTAGTTCTCGATTGACAGCCTCAAGTGTCACGTCTATCGCCTCTGAATGTTTTTCCAAGTTCGGCTTTTAAAATTGATCCGTGCCCGGCCGAACGCCTTTACACTTTTGCATACTCTCAAGGTAATGAGGGCTAATCAAGGATGAAGATTGGTTTCAATGTACTCTTCCTCCCCGTTCAGATAAGAACTTCGAGCTTAATCGAAGGATATCACTGTGCTCTCTGTAAGGTTTTGCAGCTTCAGATATTTTGTTTGGCGATTCGAGCTCCCAAAGTGTGCTACCCCAGCAACCCTAACCTATGGTCCATCTCTGCATCCCCTCGAGCCACCGGCGAAATACTGCGGCCTGTTCGCTCTTGGTAGGTGAAGAGGCGATCCATGTAGCCAACGCATCGAATTCCCTTCCGGTTCTCAATATCCTCCTGCAGGCGCTCGTCCGAGACGTATGAGTATTCAGGCATATCCGGCAACTTGATCGACGTGGGCAAGGCTTGGCCAACCACGGCTTTCGAGGCCTCCGCCATCACATCACGAAGTTCAGCAACTCGCATGTGATCGATGATGTAGCTGTCATGGATCGATAAGACCGGGACGCCTTGCTGGGTAAAGTGGCTGTGGATATGGGCCGTTATCTGGCTGTCCAGGTACATCAGCCGGATGCCTTGGTCTGAGAATAGGAACTCTTCTAGAACTGGGTTCACCTCCAAGAAGGACGCCAGCAACTGGTCCAATTTCTTGTCGCTTAGTGTTTTCCCGACATGCCCTCCAGGAAATCCATCCCGGAAAGCCCTGTAAGCTGCCGATTTTTCCTTTGCGTTGATGGCAGTAAGGGCCAGTCGCTTGACCAATTTTCGCAACAAGTCTGGAGGGTATGCTTTGAAATCTTCTTCAGAAACAGCATACGGGTCATGCTTCATTTCAGCCCCCGCTTGAGCGTATAGCATCGCTACGTGGAGGCCCTTGAAGTCAACTTCGACGGTCGGCTGGTCATCGATGAAGATTTTCGACCGCCAGTCTTCGTTCACCTGCTGCCACCAGCCGCCATAAAACCGGCCATTCATTGACCAGTCCTTACGGCTGAATACGCGGCGCAGTCGGGCATGATCCCGGTGAATATGCAGTGGAGGAGCTGTTACCTCGTCATCATCACGCTGTATGATCGGTTCTTGCAGTGTCGCAATATCGATGAATGAAGCGGCCAGCAGATCATTGTACGCCTTTAACTCGTCCCGCATGGCATTGGTGTTTGGGTTATCGGTGTATTCAACTTCTTTTCCGACTTTCCCGGCCACCTTTTCATCCCGCAAGATGATGATTTCCTGCCCTTCGAAGTGGTGCACATCTTCGCGACGGAACCTCGCTGCCCGGAACATGTCCTGAAGCCCCTCGGACGCCCTGATGCGTGTTATTCTGTTGCTCTTGGCTCCCGGACCGGCATAGCTGCCCTTGGCGAGGTCAACCAACCCAGCAATACTCAATGCCTCCGTGATGGGGATCAGTTTCTTCGACAGATGCAGAGCATTGTATCGGGAATTGGCCTTCCACTCGTTCGGAGACATAGACATCCCGATACTCAACTCAGGATCCTCCAGCCATGCCACATAGAGGTCTAGGATCAGCACGCGCAGCTGGTTCTTGAAGGAAGTCTTCGGCTGC
>NZ_JAKFZM010000104.1:0-2705 GCF_021654205.1 Leisingera sp. MMG026
CCTCATTCATTTTCAATCCAATCAAGCAATCCCTGCTTGAGTTGTCTTCTTACGTCAACGATCAGATACAGTGTTTGATCGATGACCTCCTCTTCTTTTGATGCATAGGCTGCTTCGAGAAGAGCGAATTGCTTGTCTGGACTTGTTGCGAGTTCTCTGTCGCCGATCTCTGACTGTTCTGGAATCTTCATAGATTTGCCTCTCATTGCTTTGGATGGCTAACCGGACGGTGATTCACACCGCAAATCCGGCACCTGATGGTCAAGTTTGCCGTCCGCTGAGTTCTGCTGGAAGTAAATCTCGCCGGTAAACCCGGACAAAGCATGCAGTTTCCTCAACTGCCGGGATTTCTGCACGGTCCAGTTTTCGCGCCATGTGAATTGGCGCTATCTTCGCTCCCTCAGCTATCTGGCCCAATGTTAGGTAACGGGTTTCGAATGCCCGTATGCTGTCTTGTGTGATGACAGCGTGGTGGTGGTTTGTGTCCGGATTCTGCCGTACGATCTGTTGCAGGAAACCTGCATTGCGCAGAGCCCGGACAGAGCTGATTCCAATCTGAAGGTATCTGGCAGTCTCCGCTGGTGTCAGGTCTCCTAACAGGTCTTGTTGCGTTCTGACAGAACCTGCTTTGCAAGGTACGTGGATGGATCGCAGCCCCCCGCCGCCTCCGGACCGCACTAGTTCCTCTAATTCTCCGTTTTGCCAAAGCTGGATTATCCGCACCAATCCGATTCCGTTCTCCCTGCAATACTGGCTGATGGGCAGGTACCCCTTGCTGTTATCAACCTTGGGCAGCTCAGATACTGCCGCCGTTAATCTGTCGAGGTCCTCCAGGTAGACATACCGTAACGCGGTTCCGAATTTGATGGATCGCAGCAGCCCGCAGTCGATCAATGTCTTTACTTGGACAGGCCGCACTTGCAGAGCCGCAGCTGCGGCTGTGAGATTACATAACCCGCTCCAGAATTTGAGGGCCCTGTCGAGCTGGCCCGGCGTCGTTTCCGCCAGGGCTGTAGTCTCTGCCTCGGAAAAACCCTCGACATGGCCGATCAGCCGCTTCAAGAGCGCGACCCCGAGCCCAGTTTGCTTGCGAGCGGTATCAAATGACATGCACTGGACTCCGGGCACCGCCCTACCCAACACGCGCCTGTTGGGCTTCATCGTGTAGCTTCGCACCGCAAAAGCGTGGACGCAGGCGACAAGGCCTTGCAACTCCGGGCGCTCGCGTGCGGCGCGAAGCCAATGGTAGAACGCGCCGAGGTCAGTCGAATAGTACGGTCGGCGCGAGCGGGAACGCGCTTTGAGCTCCTCCATGCAGCGAAGGAGGCTCTCCGGACCGGGGGAAAGAACCCGCAGCCCCTCGACGCAAAATTGACGTTCCTGGTTCTGACCGTACGATGAGAAATGCTGCAAAGGCGCACCGCAGATGGCCGCACCCAGCGTCATGCAGGCCCCATGTAAATGAGCGAGTTCCAAACCACTGAGCCAGTCAGCTTGCGGGCTCCGATAAATCCTGCCACGGACGTAGGTTTCGAACTCGGTCGCCTCATATTCCTGCTGTCGGTCCGCGGCCTGCTTCACCAGATCGCGGTGGAGATCGACCTGGGCCACGACATCATAGGTTTCATGCGTGGTTGCAGCACGCGGCAGGTCCAGAAGAGCCGTCTCGTGGCGCTCGCACCCGGAAAGGCACAGGACGTTCCACTCGAGCAGCTGATGCGCTCCATACCGCCCCATTTCCCCAAGCACCTCTTCTATGCATTTCGGGCAAACCCGGCTGGATGTGCGCCGGAACACGCCTGTGCTGCTCCTGGTGTGGCCGACTCGGTAGTGACCAGTCCGAACCTGCTGTGCACTCCATAGCACAAGATGTTCCAGCTCAAGCCCACCGGCGTCGGCGAGTAGAGCGAGTTGGTCCGGGTGGCCGGAACAGAGGAAGGGCCACCGCATGCCCGTGTCGGAACAAAGGTCTCGCGGCCTTACGCCATTTCGGGCAGCGAGCCGGGAGCCTATGCTTGCGGGGGTTTCCCCATTGAGCGGAGAAATGGTCAGCGCCAGCCGCACATTGCGCATGTCGTCCTCATGCATCTTCATCCCCCTCATCGAAACACTGGCGCGGATCGATCCGGTGGAAGTCCTCGGCCAGAAACGGGTCCAGTCCCGGGCCGACAGCAGTCCGCATATGATAGACCTCCGCGAAATGCCTTCTGGACAGACATGCTTCCAGACCGTTGGCCCGGAGAGCACGCGTCAGCGCCTCTACAATGAACTGAGCGAGCAACCCGAACTCGTAGTCAGCCGCGTGAATGAGGCGTGACGCGAACTCCGCCTCCCTGACATCGTCGTCACGCTGCACCTTCGCCCTGTCGCAGTAGCGCGCCACAAGGCCAAGGACCTGATCTTGCCCTGCATATGGCGACAAGCGTTCGATCTCGATCGGGTACATGCGGCGTGCCAGCTGCGCGTCCTGATTGATGATCGACTTGAGACCGGGCATTCCGGTCAGGAGCAGGCCGACGGGCCAATGACTGTTCTCCATCAGGGACTTGAGCGTATTGACGATGGCCTGCCGCTCCTTGTCGGTCTGATGCTGGGCCAAGTCCTGCGCCTCGTCCATGTGCATGAAGAGAGTTTTCCGCAACTTGAACTGCTGCTTCACGAGCCCCCATATGACTGCTGCTGACCGATCACGCACCAGCGGGTAA
>NZ_JAKFZM010000105.1:0-2699 GCF_021654205.1 Leisingera sp. MMG026
ATTTTGCACGAGTAGCAGCTTCGTCTGAGGTTTGTGGCTGCTGTCATCGTGAGATGCAGCGGCGGTAAATCTGACAAGGAGGAAAGCGCGGGCGGCTTTCGTTGCTATGGGGATTGTGCGTTACGAGTTCAGCCTTCGTTGGCCGGAACGGTGGGGCTGATCGCTTTGAAGAGTGCAGGCGCGGCGGGTTTCACGGCCTGTTGTTGCCGATTGGTTTCTCTTTTCGCATCCATTAGCCTGTTTTGGTGCCTGTTTTGGTGCCTGTTTCATGAGGCCGGGCGCAGTGATCGGTTCGGCGTCTGCGTATCGCGAGGCCGGGCATTTTCGCTGTGTCACGCGGCCTCTTCCAATGGTGGCGCGCGGGATTTCGGGGTTTGGCCGCGGGTGAATGTCTCAACGATGCACATCGCCCCGCCGCATTTGGGGCAAGGCTGGCACACGATCTGGCCGTCGGGATCATCGCTTGTCGCTTCACTGGTTGCCTGACCGGGTTCGGGCTCCGCGTTGAGCAAATGCCTGATCTTCTTGATCCTGTCGCGGCGGATGCCGTTGGCGAGGAATCCGGTGTGGCGAATGCGGTGGAAGCCGGAGGGCAGGACATGGATCAGGAAGCGACGGATGAACTCGTCCGTGCGTAGGCGCATGATCTTCAATCGGTCACCGCGCCTGATGCGGTAGTCTTTCCAGCGGAAGGCCACTGTGTCGACATTGGCGCTGACCAAGCGTTGGATCGAGATCGCGACGCGGCGGGTATAGCGGCTGAGATAGGCCAACACGGCTTCGGGCCCTCCGAAGGGTGGCTTGGCGCAAACAACCCAATCGGTCTTGCGTAGTGGCGCGAGATGGGCTGCAAAGCTGCCGGAGTCGGCCAGCCCCGCCAATTCTCCGAAGAAACGCAGCTTGCTCGTCCGGTGCAAACGGATCAGCCCTTCAAGGAACAGGCGCCGGAACAGCCGGGACAGGACCTTCACGGGTAGGAAGAACCTTGGGCGGCAGCCGATCCAGCGGGTGCCGTCCTGGGACAGCCCGCCACCTGGCACGATGACATGCACGTGCGGAGGGTGGGTCATCGCCGAGCCCCATGTGTGCAGCACCGATGTTATACCGATCTTTGCGCCAAGGTGTTTTTGGTCGGCAGCGATGGTCAGTAGCGATTGTGACGAAGCCTTGAACAAAAGGCCGTAGACCGCCGCATTCGCCATTGTCTCTCGGACCAATGGCGTTCCAATGGCTCATTCTGGCAGGCAATGCCGGCAATCCGGGCAGGTAGCGTAAAGACCACATGGAAGTATTCGACCGGCAACAGGTCTTCCATGCGCGCCAGCATCCAGTCCCGCGCCGTGGCACCCTGGCACTTCGGGCAGTGCCGATTGCGGCACGCGTTATAAGCGATGTGTTGGTGGCCGCACTTGTCACAGGCCGCGACGTGGCCGCCAAGCGCGGCGGTCCGGCAGGTCTCAATCGCGGAAATCACCTTCAACTGTGGAAGGTTCAGGTGCCCAGCGTGTTCTTGGCGGCAGGCAGGTCCGTGGGCGCGGAAGATCTCCGCGACCTCCAGTCTGGGGCGCGGCACGAAAGCCGGGCTTAACCGGGACCGGCCTCCCGACTCGCCAGAAGATCAAGCGGGCTGATGAGATCCCGGATCGTTTTGGTCGCCACCTTGGTGTAGATCGTCGTCGTTTCCAGCTTGGCATGCCCAAGCAGCACCTGGATGACCCGGATATCAGTCCCGCTTTCCAGCAGATGGGTGGCAAAGCTGTGCCGCAGAGTGTGAGGTGAGACTTTCTTCGTGATCCCGGCAAAGTCACAGGCCACACCGAAGGCCCGGTTGAACTGCCGCGTCGAGATTGGATCGACCCGGTTGCGGCCGGGAAAGAGCCAGCCTGCCGCTTCGCTTCGCGGTAATAGTCGCGCAACAGCTCGAGCAAACTTGGCGACAGTATCACATAGCGGTCCTTGCGGCCCTTGCCTTGCTCGATCCGGATCAGCATGCGGTCACTGTCGATACCGGTGACCTTCAAGTGCGTAACCTCGCTCGCCCTCAGCTCACCGCCATAGGCCACGCTGAAGGCCGCCCGGTATCTGAGCCCGGGCCCCGGCGCAGCCTCTAAAATGCGCGCGACCTCCTCGGCGCTCAGAACCACCGGGATCTTCTTCGCTGCACGTTGATAGCGCATGTGCCGCTTCATCTCCGGGCGCGGGCATGTCGTCGTAAAAAAGAAACTCAGCACCGTCAGCCGGTTGTTGAAGGTCGGCCCGCCGACGCCCCGTTCCTTCATGTCGAACTGAAACGCCCGCAACTCTTCTGGCGTCGCGGTGCCCGGCGAATGCCCCAGGAACCGCGTAAACTCCCGCGTCGCCCGCAAATACATCGTCTGCGTCTTGCGCTGCAGACCCTTGATCTGCATGTCTTCGAGAAACCGCTGGCGCAACTTCGGCACATATTGGTCGGTCATGGAAACCTCCTGCCATCAGATTGAGAAGATCCCAATCGTCAGGCAGACGCGCGCATCCGCAAAATCTCAGCCCTCAAGTCAACGCGCTGTATCCGCAACAAGCGCCACTACCGCGAAAGCGGTTTCGTCCATGTACCGAAAGCCGACATGGATGGCGGTTAGTCCGGCCCAAAGGCTGCCCTTGGACGATTTGATCCAAAGTCGCGGTGCTACCCGCCGAAGCGGCTCTCTGTTTGCGGGATC
>NZ_JAKFZM010000106.1:0-2570 GCF_021654205.1 Leisingera sp. MMG026
CTTTTGACCTTCGCGCCAGGGCGCTGCGCGGCCGGAAAACCTGTCGAACGTCAGGCAAAACTGACTCGATGCGAGCCCTTTTCTGGGGAAATGACCTACACTCGCCAGGCATTTACACCCCAAGTGTCAAGCATTTCTGACCCAAACCGAACCCTCAGAACTGGATGTGAAACGGGTAAGATGCCGGGACAAAACCGTCATTCGCTGCGGGCGCAGCATAAGTTGCCAGAGGCGGTAGCTTTGCGCAGGAAGCGCCCTTTGCAAACTCAGCCGTTTCAGGGCTGCAACCGATACGAGCAAACCTGAAGGCTGAAGCTTGCCAAGAAAATTAGACATGTTGCGCATCTCAAAAGAAGGGAATCCTTGTCCTGCCCGCTCGCCATGCGGGTGCAAATGCTATCTTTCGAAAGGAAAAGACAATGGAACATCAGAGCATTCACACACACATGCAAGCCATTGAAGAACGCTTCAAAGCTGACGGCCTGACTCTTTACGTGTGTGAAGACCCAGAAGAACTGCCCCCCCTTCTACGGGAAGTTGGGAAGAAGAAAGTGCATCCGATGTCAGAAACCAGCGAAGATGAACTGAAATCAGGGCGTGCACTTTGGCTATTTTTGAAGAGGGAAGGCAGGTGCATTATCTGCATTTCTGCCAAGCTGGTTGACCTAGGCGAGAAGGACTTTGGAGACTACTTCCGGAATCTCGCGGCCTCTAAGTACGTTGGCAGAGACGACGTCGTTGCTAGCGTGTCACAGCCCTTGGTGGATGAACTAAGGGGTAGACTAATCTACTTCGGCGGAATTGAGGTGGCGCCTGACGAAAGAGGCGGTATTCGGCGGCTTGGAGATTTCGCCCAGTATGTGAAATTACTTGCCGCTATGCGCTGGGACTTTGATTGGATGTACACGATCATTGCCTACAAGCATCGGCGCCTTGCTGATGATTACGGCTTCAACGGAAAGTACCGGAACGCAATCCGCTGGGTGGAACCTGTTCCAGAGGGGTTGGCCAATGACCAGATGATCTTAGGCCTCAACGCTGTTCATTTCTCTCACATTGTCAGTAGTGTCGAGCCAGGTAACCTTTGAAAACACTGCTGTGACCGGCTCTCCTTGAGTGTCGGTCACTCGCATCGTAACCTTTCGATAGCCGCCTCTTACCCTTTGCCCCTTTATGACGACATCAAGCTCCTCATCTGTAACGAGGTAGGGAACTTCTACAAGCATTCGATGTGAATGCATCGCCCGCTCAAGGAGCTTCTCCTCAAAACTACCAACGATCCGATAAAAGTCGCGGTTTCCAGCCAGCATTAACCGCTCTGCAGTCGCGCTGCGTTTTCCAATTTGGATCGGGTGCATTATCCTGTCAGTGGGTTCTATTGGCTCGTAGAGGTCAACTTGATCTTCGAACCACTCCCAGTTTTTAAGTCGACCACCTTCTTGGTGAAACCAGTCCAGTATATGGTCTGTGGTAACGTTGAATCCTGCCCTGGCACAGGCCGCATGCTCTTCATTCGCCAACTCCGCCGCCCGCCACCGGTTCAGGCTCGCTGCGCTGGTGTGGGCTTCGGAAGGCAATTCGAAGAAAAACTGAATGGGTATGTGCAAGCCGACAGAAAGAAGACCCAAGGTGGATGCTGGAATCTCACGTTTGTTCCTCATCTGGCTTCTAAGAGTACCATAGTTCACTCCCGAAACAGTACAGGCTCTCTTCAAGCGCACGCCAGCGATCTTACAGGCCGCGTCAATCCGATCAGCTATCATGTCAGCCCCCAAAAGTTCACATATGTGAGTTTTCCTTCAAAAGATTGACAGAAGTATCACATTCCCACAACAGTTGCAGGAATGCATCGGCATTTCAACAATCATTACGTGTGCTGAGCGTTGCGCAAGGGATGGCTTCCAATTGAAACAGGCAGACGCAAATTTTTTGCACTCCGAAGAAAATGAAGGCACCCCAGATCTTCGCGGTGCCGAGCTGGAGCTTCTGGAAAAGGCTCGCAAGTTGTCTGGAAGAAGCATTGCGTTCTGGGCTCGCCTGACGGAAGGGCTTGATGAAGATGCGCGTGCTCTGTTGGTTTCCAGAGCGCATATGGTTTCATCCGAATTCACCGCCTCGTCCGACGATCTGCGGCGAGACCAAGGGGAAGCAATCGCCTTGTTGTCTCTTGTTGGGCAGCGCGACCGTCAGGTTTTTATTAAGGCACTTAGAAATCTAGTTGAGTTTCGCGCAGGGCGGAAAAACTAGTACGTTTCTTAAGGGTATTGAGCAACGCTCTTAACCCGTACAGCGTTTGTTTCGAATGCCCGCGTCGACCGCTAAGCCGGTTTTCTCTGACAGGCCATGCAATGGCCGCTTAGCGCCGTTAGTAACGTGCTGCGCATGCGAGAGGCAACCAAGTGGCCGATGGCAGTTGTGGGCTTTTTGGCATCTTCGCCGCCTGCCGCATGAACGTCCGTTTTCTGAGTTAGGGTCAGCAACCTGACAAGAAGGTCAGTTTTGCTTGGCGTTCAACAAAACCGGCCTTGCCCCCCCCCAGGGGGGGATTCGGACAAGCCGAACGCCCCCTG
>NZ_JAKFZM010000107.1:0-2297 GCF_021654205.1 Leisingera sp. MMG026
GACACGACCTAGAGGCCGTCCACGGCAAGTCCTTGTTAACGATGCCGACGACATCCTGTCCGCGCGTGAGATGCGCCAGCGTAGTCGGCGTATTTCGCTCCGAAGCCAGCTGTGCCAGATCGTTTACGAAGATCATGTCATGCGTGAACACGATAACCTGCCGCACGCCGGCTTCCTTTGCCAGGCGCTTGGCTACTTTTGAGCGCCAGCGATGATCGAGTGATGAAACCGGATCATCGAACACAAGCGCCGATGTATGCGATGCATTGGCTAGTTCGGTAAGGTATGAGGCCAACGCCACACACGTCTGCTCGCCCTCGCTGAGCACATCATGGACCTTGGCCTTGGGGTTGGCATAGAGCTTCACCTCGTATTGTGGTGAACCGAATTTGCCCCCCGAGCGCACGACCTCGACCCCCACGCGATTACCAGCCAGCGCGACGATCTCTTGTTGAAACCGGTCGCGCATACGCGGCGTGATCAGATTGTCGGCAATTTCGTTCCCGAGCCGCGTGATCGCTGTGGTGGCGGTGTCGCGCAAGCAGTCTTCAATGCGCTTTAGCTCTGTGAGCCTCGCGATCTCTGTTTTCGCAATATCCAGCAGCTCGTGACTTTGTTTCCGATCCTGCAAATCGGCCTGTTCGTTCAGCACGGCTTCTCGTGCTTCGCCTCCGGATGCGTCATCGAGAGAAGCCGCATAGGCGCGGGTCTGCGCGGCTTCGGTGTTTACGGCCTCCGCGACGTATTCAGGCAAAGCCAACGGATTCGGAACATCTTCGCCGGAGAGCTGCGCAAGCGTCTGGACCTGCACACGACGCGCGAGCGCGATGAATCTCAGCACTTGCCTTGCGAGCGTGAAGTTACCAGCTTTCAAACTCCGATAGGCCGCAGAGACCTTGTTGACGTGGATAGCGACAGCACGGAATTTTTGCTCTACTTCCTTGAAGACGCGCTCGGCCTCAGCCGCCTTGGTTTCTGTGTCCTTCTTGATGAAGTCTTCAAAGCCAAGCATCCGCGCGGCGGTGGGCTCGTCGATCTCCTGATGGCACAGAACGCAAATATCCCCTTGCGGTGGTGGAAACGCCGCCCCAGCTTCCTTCGCCACTCGCGAATATGACCTGGCGGATTCCCAGAGGGTCCGCCAGACGGTTTCACCAACGCCCTCAAGCGCCAATCCGGAAAACGCCTCATGTGCTGCCGTGTTGGCGGCCGTCCGCATGTCGTCAGCAATCTTCTTCGTAGCATGAAGCGCCTGAATGGCCTCGTCATTCAGCGCCTGCTCGATCCGCTTCAAATAGGATTCCAGTTGATCGAGCTGGGCCGCGTAGTCGCGCTGCGCTTTTGCCGCCACAGCGGGGTCTTGAGCGAGATCGGCTTGAAGCTTAGTCAGGCGCGCTTCGTCCGCATCCGAAAAGGGTGTCTTGGGCTTTTTGGCCGCGATATCGGTATCATGACGAAGCGAAGAAAGGGCTTTGCCGAGCGCAGAGCGGCTCGACCAGATTGGATTGACGAAAACGGAGTTGCGCTTTTGCTCCAATGTTTCCTTCTCGGTTGTCAGGCGCGCCTTGATTTCCTGACAGACACCGGCGAGGTCATCCGGAATATCGAGGCCGAAGGGACGAAACCAAACCTCGTTTTTCTTCTGAACGTGTACCGAAGCTGCATCACGGTCAAAGACCGTGATGGCGGAAAGCGCCTCGGCGGACCCGCCGTCATCTTCCCACGCAACCGTTTCCGCTGCGCCGCCAGTACGGGTGATTTTCAGATCGGCCTTTGCTGTTCGCGTTGGGGAAGAGCTATAAACATCGGATATGATCACACCGGCATGCCGTGAGCGGCAAGCCTTCTTAAGAATTCGCGTGTAGCCTGATTTTCCTGAGCCGTTCTGCCCGTAAACAATGGTCAGGCCGGACTCCTCAAAGTTTAGCGTCTGGCCGGTTGCGAGCTGGTTTACACCGGAGACATTTGCAATGTCGGACAGGGAAATCGACTCGCCGGCACCAGGATCAACCGGCAGGTGGTCCTTCGAAAGTGGTTTGGCCGCCAGCGTCACCGTTGGATCGCCATGCTCTTTTCTGCAGAGCGCCAATAACTCCTCGAACGCCTCTTCATTCGGATAACCGTTCAAGACAATGCGGCGCAGCGCATCGCGTTGCCACAGTGGACGGCCCTCTGACCAAGCTAAGATACGAATAGGGACAGTATCTTGGCTCTTATCTATACTTGCGCTGTCCGACATCACCGTATTAATCTCGCTCAAAAAATATGCCCCTCAAAATCAGAAGGCTACAAGTGCC